>JBDSPQ010000289.1:0-9449 GCA_039930305.1 Ginsengibacter sp.
CCTTGCCCAGTTTAGTACCAAAACTGCTGATGAAAAGATAGTTGCTTATTTAAATTATCAGGGCTCTTATGGCGGTGCATATAATCTTACACAATTTGATCTCGTATTAACCGGTGCGGTCAGTGATAAATTCAGTATCGGGTATAACGGTACAGTCCAGTCAGTAAAACCTGATGGACTATCGAGCGATAGCTGGTGGGGTTCCGCGGTCTACTTAACGGCGGATCCTACAGAGAAGTTTGGAATTACACTAAGGGGGGAATATTTTGACAATGAAAAAGGAGCCAATCCCTATGCTCCTATGTCAAGCATATTTGACTTAACCCTTTCTCCAAATTTTAAAATTGGAAACCTGACAATAATTCCTGAACTACGAATAGATGCCGCTAGAGATGGAATCTTTGAAAAGAGCGATGGAACTTCAACAAAATCCACCGTAACCGGTATCCTCGCAGCAACTTATCATTTCTAGATCTACGGAAATACTCTTCACGTTAAACCAAAAATAATTAAGATGGAAATAAATAATCAAAAGAAAAGTCGTCTTTATATTTTTATCAGTTTTATTTTTCTGTTCATTATAGCATGCATTGGCTTCCCCCAGACAGCCACAGCCCAAGATGCTGCTGCAGAGCCAGTCGCGTACCTCCCTCAGGATGTTGCTAATATTATTTGGCTTTGCCTGACAGGTTTTCTTGTGTTCTTTATGCAGGCAGGATTTGCCCTGGTCGAATCCGGGATGACTCGTGCTAAAAACTCGGCTAATATCATGATGAAAAACCTGTTGGATTTTTGTTTTGGTTCGGTACTGTTTTGGGCCGTGGGTTATGCTATAATGTATTCTAGTGGAGATTCGAACATTTTCGGTTTCGATTCCGCACTTGCATTTCTTGGAACTGCTAATGCTCCGGTGGATATGGCTGGATACGGCACTAGCGCGGCGTGGTTGTTTCAGGTAGTTTTTGCCGCAACTGCTGCAACCATTGTATCAGGAGCCATGGCCGAAAGAACAAAGTTAATTTCCTATATCGTGTATTCATGCATTATTTCCGCAATTATTTATCCCGTAAGCGGGCATTGGATATGGGGCGGTGGATGGTTAAGTGACATGGGTATGCGTGATTTTGCAGGGTCTACTGTTGTGCATTCAGTGGGCGGTTGGGCAGCATTAGCCGGTGCTATACTTGTAGGTCCCAGGCTAGGGAAGTACAACGCCGATGGTACCTCCAACGAAATAAAAGGACACAATCTTCCGATGGCTTCCTTAGGTGTTTTTATATTATGGTTTGGCTGGTACGGATTTAATCCGGGCTCAACCCTCACTGCTATCGGAGGGGTAGCGCACGTGGCAGTTACAACAACCCTCGCGGCCGCAACCGGGGCTATCGGTGCGATGATAGTGTCCTGGGTTAGAACAAAAAAACCGGATCTCCCCATGACTTTAAATGGTGCGCTGGCAGGCCTGGTTGGCATTACAGCACCTTGTGCTTCTGTAAGCACTGGTGGCGCCGCTCTCATAGGTCTCATAGCCGGAGTGTTAGTATACTTTTCATGCCTGTTTTTTGAAAAGAAATTAAGAATTGATGATCCTGTTGGAGCTATTAGCGTTCATGGAATTTGCGGTGCATGGGGCACCCTGGCAGTTGGACTTTTTGGTCAACGTTCAATTGATCTGCAATATTGGGCTGATGACACAGCGATCTCTGATGGGCTATTTTACGGGGGAGGTTTTCATCAACTGGGCATACAGGCTGCCGGAGTACTTGCCGTATTCGCTTTCGTTTTTGTTGCAATGCTTATTATATTCTACATCATTAAGGCGGTAATTGGTTTACGTGTAAGCGACGCGGAACAGATAGAAGGCCTGGATATAGGAGAACATGGAAATGTGTCTTATGGCGGATTTGTAATGGAAAAAGAATCTTATTAATCTCCATTATCAATTAAACCCATTGTTGGATTTTCCGGGAAAATTAATGATCCTTTAACTGAATTTTTAGGGCTTCCAATGATTGATGGGAAATTTCATATGGAATTCCCTCACAGTGGGAGGATAGAATGCTAAAGGTGGGTTAAGCTGTATTCTTACTTAAACGTAAAATGTTCCATCTTAATTCGGATCATTCAGGATTATGCCTATTGATTTGAAGCAAAGGATAAACTAAACGGCCTGGAGGCCTGAAGTGGCATAACGGCTATGTGAATTAGGCGGCTTGATCGAATGTTTTCTATTCTTTTATTATTTAAAAAAGATGGTTAAAAGATTTATTAGAAGAACGATTAATCCAATCCTGTATTTCATCAATGATAGCAGGTTTACGGGTATTCTATTAATCTGTTGTACCCTCGTTTCATTAATATTGTCGAATGCCGGTACCGGGGATTGGTACCGGCATTTTTGGAATAGTACGATTCATTACGGAAATAATATTCATTTGCCTCATTCTGGCTTGAAATGGATCAATGATTTCCTCATGGCTTTCTTTTTTCTGTTTGCAGGAATGGAAATCAAGCGGGAACTTGTAGAGGGGGAACTTGCAAGTTTTAAAAGGGCAATTTTACCCTTTGCTGCAGCAATAGGAGGCATGCTGGTACCTGCGCTAATTTATAGTGCTTTTAACATTAATACAGAATTTGCGCAAGGGTGGGGCATTCCCACTGCCACTGACATTGCTTTTTCCCTGGGCATTGCGTCATTATTTGGGAAAAGAATTCCGAACAGCCTGAAAATATTCTTAATGGCCCTGGCGATTATTGACGATCTCGGTGCGATTATCGTAATCACTTTTTTCTATGGTGGAGAAGTCCAATGGGGGTTTCTCACGGCGGCGGTGGGTATATATGGATTATTTTGGGTAGCAAATTTCCTGAAAGTGAAGGCTGGGATGCTCCATATTTTCTTATCCGTGGTACTTTGGTACATGATATTCAACTCCGGTGTGGAAGCCAGTATTAGCGGGGTGCTGGTGGCTTTTACTTTGCCGGTAAATACTTTGCCCCTCCTGGAAAAAATCATGCATAAATTTGTAAATTTCATAATTCTGCCCGTGTTTGCATTAGCCAATACTGCCATACTTATACCCCCGGATATTATCAATTCGTTGCAAACTTCCGTTGGTTTCGGCATTATGGCGGGCCTTGTTATTGGTAAACCAGTTGGTATTTTTCTTTTTAGCATGGCGATGCTTTCTTTAAAATTGGCAAAGTTGCCAACGAATACTAATCTGCAACAATTATTGGGCATAGGTTCCCTTGCAGGTATTGGATTTACGATGTCCATATTCACGACGGCCCTGGCTTTCAGGCAGGAAGGGTTTCGGAATATTGCGATGATAGCTGTACTGTTTAGCCTGGTACTTTCCCTGATTCTAAGCTGGATATATTTCATGCTCATTGATAGAAAGATGCCCAAACCGGCACACAAAAAACTTTCATACCGTGTATCGCCAAACTTGGCCATCGGTTAGAGATTTACACAATGCTGCGTTTATAGATAGTGCATATATTTCAACTATCAGGAATAAAGTGAAGGAGGGATTTTAAGTTATTTGCCTGCGTGCAGAAGAAGGCAGGTGTTAAATCAGGAAGATATGTCCACAATATTGATCGTTAGTTTTATCCTTGCCATTTTACTTGCCTGTATTTTCCTGGCGTGGCGGGATGATAAAATTGGTGATCTTGAAAAACGCGTTTCTTTTCTGGAACAGAAGTCCAATAAAAAGATTGTTAGCAGACTTTTTTTCGTTGAGTTGAAATCCATCAAAAGCGTCCTGGATACTTTAAATAATTGCTTCTACGACATTGATGAAAACGGTGATTATGATATTGATACGGAATATCGCCTTGAGGATGTAAGCGATGACTGGTGGGAATCACTATCCATCGGAGATCTTGAGGTAGTTAATAAAATTAAGAATAACACACTTAACCAGGCAGACAATCCGAATTTTTGAAACGCAGAAACTTAGGCAGAATTCCGTCCGGCATTAATGATGCCGAAAGAGCACCGCATGGCTAGTTTCTCATAAGTTTCCTTTAATTTATTTGTGGCAGGTTCCGTATCCATTTCGCGAATTTTTGCGATAGCGAATTGTTGAATGGTTACCACAGGCAATACAATTTTTTCCCTCATACCAATAGATAATTGCTCCACTTCATATTCCGCCATTAATTGGTTTCTGCCTGTTAATTTGAAAAGATATTTTTCAGTCGTGACATATTCCTGGTGAATCATCCTCCATATTTCCCCATATTTTTCGTCCTTCGCTAAATATTCTGTTAGTGGAAAGAAACATTTTTTCATGGCCATTTCGCAATTATCTATCACTGTTTTAAAGAAAAGGGAGTTTTGATACAGCGTCTGCAATTGGGAAAATTTGCCATCCTTCTCTAACCGCGCAAGCGCAGTGCCTACCCCATAATATCCGGTCACATTTTGCTTGAGCTGGCTCCAGGCACCAACGAAAGGGATTGCCCGCAGGTCTTCCAGCAAAAGTTTGCTTGAGGCGCCTCTTTTCGATGGCCTGCTTCCGATATTTGTCCTACCGTAAAATTGCAGTGGACTTATATTGGTTAAATAGTCGATAAAATCCGGATGGGTCTTTAGTTCGACATAGGCTTTAAAACTTTCATCTGCCAGTGCCTGCAACAGCAATTCTTCCTGTTTTTCCAGGGTGATGTGCTTGCTTGAGAAGATATCGTTTGAGATGCCCGCATGTATCAACTGCTCTATATTATACTGGGCAGAGTCAATAGTTCCAAAATTTGAGCTGACCGTTTGCCCTTGAATAGTTAACTGTATTTCTTTATTAGAAATGTTTTTACCCATAGACGCATAAAATTTGTGCGTCTTTCCACCACCCCTTGCCGGCGGACCGCCACGTCCATCAAAAAATATCACATCAATCTCGTACTCTTTCGAAACAGCTGTCAACTCCTCTTTTGTTTTATAAATGCTCCAATTGCCCATTAAATACCCGCCATCTTTTGTTCCATCCGAAAATCCCAGCATTATGGTTTGCCGGTTGTGTCGCTTTTGGAGGTGCCGCCGGTATTCCGGGTTTTCGTATAAAAGCTTTACAATTTTAGCCGCATTTCGGAGGTCTTCTATGGTTTCGATCAAAGGCACAATATCCACATTCAACTCTTCTTTTTTCCATCCACATAATATGAAGAGGCCGTAAACCTCCAACACATTTAAGGCGCTGCTGGAGTGACTGATAATATATCTATTGCAACCCGGTTCTCCGTTATATTGCTGTATAAGTTTAATTGCCTTTATACTCTCCAACGTATCATTTATTACCGGGTCTTGATATGTCTTTGCTTCAAGAACTTTCGTATTGCTGGTAAGAAAATTGATCTTTTTGTCTTCGCTAAGCTTATTGTAATCAGCAGGCAAAATATTTTCATCTTCCGCAAGCTTCTCGAATACTTTTTTATGGATCGAACTGTCCTGCCGGATATCGATAGAGGCGAAATGCAGACCGAATACGTGTATTTTGTTAATTAAATTATCTACCAGGTGTAGAAACAATCCATTATGTTGATAGATCAGTGTCTCGCGAATTGTATTTAATACATCGAGTACATCGGACTTATTTAAGAGGGTTCGGTTGCCCGGTATAAAAATGTTGTTGTACAACTGTTTTTCAAGATCTGAGAGCAGTACGTCTACCGCTTTGAACGTAAGTCTTCTTCTTAATTTCCTTATCTCAAGGTAGTAGCACTTAATGATGCCCCCGCGCAATGCGTCTGCCACTTTCAAGGTAGTTTCCGTATCTACAAAGGGATTTCCGTCCCTATCGCCTCCGGGCCAAAATCCCATCTTAATAATTGGATTATCCGGGTGCACCGCATCAGGAAATTGAGTTCTGATGAAAGAAAGAATTCTACCTGCAGCCGCAAAAAATACATTTTCGAGATACCAAAGCAGGCTAAGGGCCTCGTCGTAAGGCGACGGTTTTTCTTTTTTGAAAAAAGGTGTTTTGCCTAACTGTTGCAGGTACATATTAATCTGGCCAACATTATTTTCTTTCAACGACCGTGAAATATCATTTATAATTCCAAGGACAGATCCGGGGTAAAATTGTGTCGGGTGTGCGGTAAGCACCAGTGTAATAGAAAAATCTTCCAGCTTTTTGGCCAGATCAGTTTCCTTTTTATTTTGGAAAACTTCTAACTCCAATTGTTTAAGTGTGCCGGCACCAGCTGTATCATGAACTTCCAGAAAGGCCGCATCTTCCAGCGCATCAAAAAGCACGACTTGCCTTTCCACAAATTGCGT
This sequence comes from Ginsengibacter sp., assembly GCA_039930305.1. Lineage (GTDB taxonomy): Bacteria > Bacteroidota > Bacteroidia > Chitinophagales > Chitinophagaceae > Ginsengibacter. Next base: position 6,287 of record JBDSPQ010000289.1, read on the forward strand.
GAAGCGAAACAGCAGATCCATCTGCTCATTTTCAGAAGTAAACGAAGTATGTTTTTCGAAAAATTCTTTAATAATTTCTGCAGGGCTCAGTTTCCGCTTGAAACCCTCTTCGCATATGTTTACAAAAAGTGATAGTAATATTCCGGTTTTTTCAATCCGGTGAAAAGGAAGAGATGTAAAAAGGCTGTTATATAACTGAAACTTAATACCGACATAGTTCTTAAAATGCTGCAGTCCCCTGGAGGCTTTGTTGTCCATTGTAGAAATTTAAAACGTAAAAATTAGCAGCAATCGCAATTAGCCATGAAAATACTTTAAAAATTTCGTTTAAATTTTTCTCTTTCACTTCAATTAGCTTATTTTCGGGTTCTTGCAATGAATATTAAATTTAATCATATAAACTGCTCCAGCCATGCGACGGTAATTTCCATTGCCGCAAGTTTTGTTATCACCCGCAAGGGTTAAATAAATTCATACCACTATTGGGCTTTTCGCTACTTTCAAACTTTTTTTAATAAGGGTTATTTTTCGTTAAATTTTTTTTCAAATCTTTTCTATGAAGGTCTTAAAATTTGGAGGCAGCTCGGTTGCCAGTGCTGAGAATATAAAAAAGGTAGTCAGCATCCTTCAAAAAAATCTGGCAACGGAGGAGAAGATCATTATTGTTTTATCGGCATTCGGGGGAGCAACTGACACCTTGATTGAGACGGCGGAACTGGCTTCATGCGGGGATACTTCTTATAAAGAGAAACTTCTTACTATAGAACAGCGGCATTTATCGGCTGTGCGGGAATTAATTCCGCTCGACAGGCAAAGTGGCGTGCTGAGCATGGTCAAAAAACGATGTAACGAGATTGAGGACATTTGTAATGGCGTTTATTTGCTAAGGGAATTGTCGCCAAGAACGCGGGATATTATTATCAGTTATGGTGAACTTCTTTCTTCACAAATATTTTCCGCAAAACTAAAATCCATCAATATTCTTAATGAGTGGAAAGATGCACGCGATTTCATTGTGACTGATTCGCATTTTGGATCAGCGGCCGTCGATTTTATTTCAACCAATAAGTCGATTGCCGGTTTCTTCGAATCTTTTGAAAATAATGTCTGCATCGTTCCGGGCTTTATATCTGCAGACAAAAATGGCAATACCACCACTCTCGGACGAGGCGGTTCGGATTATACTGCTGCAATTATAGGCGCCGCTTTGAACGCTTCCATTGTGGAAATATGGACCGATGTTTCCGGGATGATGACCGCTGATCCCAGGCTTGTATCAAATGCAAAAATTATTCAGCAACTTACCTACCAGGAGGCAATGGAACTTTCCCATTTTGGTGCCAAAGTAATCTATCCACCGACGATTCAGCCAGTTATGAGTAGGGGAGTGCCGGTGATTATAAAAAATACTTTCGCGCCGGAAGACGCAGGGACTCTTATTCACAATAATGTTGAATTGAATGGAAGTTCTATTCGCGGCATTTCAAGCATTGGCAATCTTGCCTTGCTTAGCCTTGAAGGAAGTGGCATGGTAGGTATTCCAGGATTTTCGAAGAGACTTTTTGAATCTCTGTCGGGGGAAAAAATTAATGTGATCCTTATCACCCAAAGTTCGTCAGAACATTCTATATGCGTTGGCATAGATGAGGTAAATGCCGCTAAAGCAAAAGAGGTAATTGATATAGCATTTGAGCATGAGATCGAAATAAAAAAAGTAGAAAAGCTGAATGTCGAAAAGGATATTTCGATCGTGGCTTTAGTGGGCGATAACATGAAAAGTCATCCAGGTATAAGTGGAAAAATGTTTGGTGTGCTTGGGCGAAATGGGGTAAATGTTAGAGCGATTGCGCAGGGATCCTCAGAGAGAAATATTTCTGCAGTCATCGCCTCCAGTGATGTGAAGAAAGCAGTGAATGTATTGCATGAAGAATTTTTTGAAACTACGTATAAGCAGGCTAATCTTTTTATCAGTGGTGTGGGGAATGTAGGCGGAAAATTACTGGGACAGCTTCAGCAGCAATTCCAATATTTGCAGGATCATCTTCGACTGCAGGTACGGGTAACGGGAATTGCTAACAGCCGTAAAATGTTGTTTAAAGACGATGGGGTAGACCTGGAAAAGTGGCAGGAGCAACTCGGCGAAGGTGAGGTGATGAATATGTCTGACATGATCAGTAAGATCAGAAAAAAGAACTTAAGGAATTCAATTTTTGTAGATGTCACTGCTGATAGTGAGTTGGCAGCCTCTTATGCATATTTTTTGCAAAAAAGTATTTCTGTCGTTGCCTGCAACAAGGTGGCCTGTTCATCCTCATATGAATATTACAGGCAACTAAAAGATCTTGCCAGGGAATACAATTCGCGTTTTCTTTTCGAGACCAATGTTGGCGCCGGCCTTCCTGTGATAGGTACTCTGAATGATCTTTTAAGAAGTGGCGATACAGTGAACAGGATAGAAGCTGTGTTAAGTGGTACCCTTAATTTTGTCTTTAACAATTATACAGGGGATGAGAGTTTTGCAAAAGTAGTCCGTCAGGCGCAAGCCGAAGGATATACAGAGCCGGACCCAAGACTGGATCTAAGCGGCGTAGACGTAATGAGGAAGATATTAATACTCGCGCGGGAAGCAGGAGACAAATTAGAAATGGACAATATTTCGAATACGTCGTTTATGCCTGAGAGTTGTATGCAGGGTGATGTCGAAAACTTCTACAACGAAATGCAAAAGCATGAGGAACATTTCCTGCGACTAATCGCGAAAGCAAAGGCGCAGGGTAAAAAATTAAAATTCGTTGCAAAGTACGAGGATGGAAAAGCCACTGTTGGACTGCAGCATATTGATCCGAAGCATGATTTCTATCATTTATACGGAAAAGACAATGCTGTACTTTTTTATACCAACCGTTACGTGGAACAGCCCCTCGTTGTCAAGGGGGCCGGAGCAGGGGCGGAGGTCACCGCGTCTGGTGTTTTTGCAGATATTATCCGTGCGGCCGGACCTACAGTTTAAATGAGGAAACTGTGTATCATCATTTGAATGTGAATTGAACAAATGCTTAATAAAATTACCATACAGGCTCCGGCCACCATTGCAAACCTCGTTTGTGGATTTGATGTATTGGGTCTTGCGTTAAAAGATCCTGCAGATATTATGCGAGTGGCA
>JBDSPQ010000290.1:0-3363 GCA_039930305.1 Ginsengibacter sp.
CCAATCAATTTCTGGCGAAGTCTCCAATAGACCTTGGCGATGGAAAAACAGGATACATTACCTACACTTTTACAAAATAAACTTTAAGCAAATAAAGAAAGCCAGCCTCATCCGGCTGGTTTTTTTATTTATAGAATGTTTTGTCCAAAAGAATCACATTGGCGGGAAATGAAACGGTTATCTAACACCCACCCTTAGCCGCAATGCAAATCCCATAGTTTACAAAAAATCAGTCAGGGGTCTTGTGCAACCTCGCACTTTATCGCAGGAATTCAAGCCAGACAAAAATCGTATTTATTGGATATATCTTTAGCCAGACAACTCAAAAATAAAAATCAGTGCAAAACTAAAAAGTAAATCCGTAGCCGATGTAACCTCCAGGAAAAATTTTGCTTTTAATCAGTGCGGGTGAGAACCCGATTCGGAACAATGTGTTTTTTCCGTATACACGGTAACCGAGATTCAGGCTTGGAAATAATGTCTTGCTTGAATAGTCAGGGTAAACGAATGCAAAGCCTTTCTGGTCGTCACTGGCTTCATCTACAATTAAATATTGTAAATCCAGTCCTAGTTCAAGGAAATGGGTTGTGCTGCCGACAAGGTGATAACCGCCTCCGCCAAACGATATAGCGTTCAGGTATTTTGCAAGATTAGAACCTACACTAAACCGAAACCCAAAATTCTTTGCAGCAAGTTTATGATCAAAGCTTAAGTTATAAATAATACCCGTCTTTCCCAATTCAAAAGATAATGCGTTAAACTTTGGTTCATCAATTGTCTGCGAACTACAAAGTGTCACAAAAACACAAGTTGCAAAGAGTGTAATTAAGGAATGTTTCATAAGGTCTCTTCAATTTTCTAAAGCAACTTCTCTATAAATATAAAACATTTGATTTTTTATGTGAGGTTTGTTATCCTTTGTCCATTTATCCCGCTACTATCCATGGTTACTCAAAAAATAAAAATTGCACTCTTTTGATTCAATTTTTCTGCTGATAGCAAAAGTGGCTTCTTGTATTTGGAGGTTGATTAGAACATGTGGTTGCAGCAAATTGTTCCCGCAATAATATTGAAGAAAGGATGGATCAATTTTATATGCCGTGTTCATCGGGCTACCCGGTCAGGACCAGATGTTTCCCATACATTTGCTTCAACAATCTATCACATGAACCCAACAGCCACAGCACTACAGGAACTTTTTGAGAGAATACCGAGAAGACATTCGTTAGAAAATATGACCGTAATAAATGGAATTCTCTCTGAGTATGAAGACCTGCTAATTTCAATAGAAGGGGAAAATTCCTTTTACGAAAAAAATATCCCCGTACATTTTGAAGAGCTTGAATCGGTGAGATCAACTATAAAAAATTCCAACAGTAATAAAGCTTCAAAAAAGCTTAAAGACAACCTTTTTGATGAAGGTTCAGCGAAATTGAAAGACAGCATAGAGGCGTTGATTGAACTCTACGATGATGGAAACGGGGGCAATTGAACAAGCCGATCGCGTTCGTACTCCGGCATTAATACCACCCTTTTTTTAAACAATTTATTAAACGTGATCCCAATTCAATGAAGCAGTATTTCGTTCTAACTTTTGAATTTTCGGCGGAAGTATGTGCAGCATTTCCCACGTTTTAGTATCATGGAGCGCTTCTCTGACACTCGAAATATGATAATCCTGGGTAAAGATTTTACCTCCGTCAAGCAAATGTGGCTGCACGGCTGTAATCACTTCCATTGTGGCCTTCGTAAGATCGCAATCAATATAAACAATCCCGGTTTTCATATCATAATTCTTAAAACTTTCGATAAACCATCCTTTGTGAAAAGTACATACCGCCATGTCGCCAAAGCGCTCTACGTTTCGCCTTACAATTTCTTCAGCACCCACGTACGTCCCAAAAAAATGAGCTTCCCGGTTGGACGGATCGCCGGGCTCTACACCTGCAAATGAGTCGTAAATATGAAGCTGGCGGCCAGAGACCGCACATGCCTGGCTCAACTTGGCCGAACTTCCGCCGAGCCAGCATCCGGCTTCAACTACCGCCGCGTTTGCGTCGGCGCTATCGTTTGCATTTTCTAATATTAAAAGGATCACCGGTACAAGTTCGCAAGGTTTATGGGCGTGCACAACATACCAGTCTACCAACACGAATTTTTTTAAGAGCAGTAGCTTTTTTCGGAAGCTGACGACATTGGTTTTCAGAAGGGGGATGTAACCATAAACGTCCCACAAAAAAAATTTCAATCGCTGGCGGGCGAGTGTCCCTTTTATTTTATTTCGGATGTACTTCTTATAAAACTTGTGAATAAATTTCTTCATAGTTTCAATGAATGTTTTGGGACTGCCATCTAACAACAGGCAAATGTTTCAAATGAACGCAGATCCATGGGCTAGCGATGTGAACCGGTAAACTTGAAACAAATATCATACCTCATAGATTTAGAACCAGCGTTTCTTAATCAATAAGTCCTGTACCATCCCGCAAGGAAAAAATATATTTTTCAAAAAGCATTTTGACTTTTATTATTGAAAACATTTCAATGCTTACCAACTTATAAATATGATTTAAAAATCAATATCAGGCCACTTCAATCAATAGCTACTCTTTCACATAAAAAGGAAGGTTAGCGGTTGCTACGTTATTATTTCCATCCGTGGCATACACAAATAAGCGGTAAGCGCCTTGCTTCTCGGGAGCTTTTAAAGTAGCTTGTCCGTTGTTAGCTGTGTATGATATTAAGTTTTCTATAGGCCCAGGCCTTACTTCAAAATCACCACCGTTTCCTACCTGCGTGGGTTCTGGTAAGAGTTCCCAACGATAATTGAGTTTATCGTTATCAGGGTCGGCGACTACCGCTAATACAGGATAACTATTGCCGGGCTTTAAATACACATTGTCGACTGCCTTTTTACCATCTATTTGCAAAGAGTAAAGATGCGGGGCTTTGTTTTCAGGCCAGGTGCCACTCCATAGAAATTGCATTACATCCACCGCTTCCGATTCTTCTCCTTTTTCCGTAAAGAGTCCATACCAGGTGGGCGTTCTTTCCTGCTTTTGCCCCCACAGAAATGCATAAGCCCCGAGGCATTTGTCTTTATCTTTTTCTATTGATGCCTCATAACGGCTTTTATACACAGCCGCCTTTTCGCTGCTGGTTTCTTCAATGGGCGATTTCCATTCAGTAGAAAGCCCTTCCCAATGGCCTGTTGGCCCCCATTCGGTTACCATATCAGCACCTTCCCATCCCGTATTTGTAATCGTTTTCGGCAGACTTGCCAAACCGCCATAGGTATTTACGGAAAGAAAATCAATATCAGAACATCTGTCTCTAATTTGATCAACCAATTCTTTATTTACG
>JBDSPQ010000291.1:0-3021 GCA_039930305.1 Ginsengibacter sp.
AAAAACACCGTGGGTAGCCGGATGAGTTGGCCCGAGGTTCAAGGTAGTGGTCTGCTTTTCTAAACTTCCTTCCGGTAAAATTACATGGTCACTCATCGAATATTATTATTGGTAGCTAATCAACCTAGTTCCTGCCAAACATATCGTCATCTTTATCCAGTCTCGTTTGATCCTCCAGAGGAAATTCTTTACGCATAGGAAAATATTCCATGTCATCAACATTCAATATTCTCTTTAAGTTCGGATGTCCCACAAAATTAACCCCATAGAAATCATAAGTCTCTCTTTCCATCCAATTCGCCGCTGAATACAAAGCTGAAGCACTGAAGACATCAGGCGAATCTATGCCTGTAAAAACTTTAAACCGAATTCTTATATTATCTACCAGGTTGTGAAGATGATATACGACTGCAAGTTCACCACCTTTTCTTTCGGGATAATGAACGGCACACAAGTCGGTTAAAAATTTAAATTTCAAAGTTTCATCATCGTATAAAAACTGAAGCACTTTTAAATTAAGTTCTTTATCAGCTGAAAAGGTAAGAAGCCCGTAGGGTTCGGTCCAATCACTAATGTCTTCCCCGAATTTTTCAGTGAGCTTCTCTTTAATGATTTCGTTAGACAAGGGCATAATTAAAATTTAATCAGGAAATTCAGTCCAATGGGGCAACAACCGGCAACCTTTTATTGAATTCCATAACTTTTCATAAGATCCTGGTAACGCTCAGAATTCCTTCTCCTTAAGCTTTCCTTCCCCACCAGGTCCTGCACTTTCATAAATCCGTCCAGTACTGCTTCCGGCCTCGGAGGGCATCCCGGCACATACACATCCACGGGAATAATCTGGTCTATACCCTGCAAAACTGAATAAGTATCGAAAATTCCCCCACTACTTGCACATGCACCCATGGCCAATACCCAACGGGGCTCTGCCATCTGCAAATAAACCTGCTTTACTATCGGGGCCATTTTCTTAGCAATAGTTCCCATTACCATAAGCAGATCACATTGTCTTGGTGAAAAACTCACCCTTTCGGAGCCAAAGCGTGCCAGGTCATAATGAGAGCCCATCAGGGCCATAAATTCTATTCCGCAACAACTGGTAGCAAATGGTAATGGCCAAATGGAGTTTTTTCGTGCAAGGCCTACTACATCGCCCAGTTTCGTCGCAAAAAAACCTTCACCGGCATATCCATCTGGCGCCTCACCTGAAGCGATAGATGTTTCAAGTGGCTTATGATTTATATTATATTGAACTGGGCGGGGCATACGATATGATTTTAATTAAAAATCCCTTTTACAAATTTCCTCTTTAATCTTCCCAATTAAGCGCTCCCTTTTTAATAATGTAAAGGAACCCGGCAAGAAAAAAACCTATAAACATTAATACGGCAATAAACCCGTGCCAGCCAAGTTCTCTGAAATTGACTGCATAAGGGTAGAAAAAAATTACTTCAACATCGAACAAGACAAACAATATGGCCACCAAAAAATATTTAATTGCCATGGGCTGTCGGGCGTTGCCCTGTGACTCGATGCCGCTTTCGAAGTTCTCAAGTTTGTCGGCAGTATTTCTTTTCGGCCCCAGAAGATGTGTACCTCCTATCATTACACCTAATAAAACTACTGCAAACAATAGCTGAATTCCTATGGGCAAGTAATTCACTGTACTGTTTACATCGGTAACAACCTGTAGGTAAAATAATAGCATGCTTGGCGAAAAAATTAGGCACAAAAATACTACAGCATAATCAATTATCCATAAAGTCAGCCGGTTAAAAAACCACAGAAAACACATAACAGCTTCCGGAATAGTGATAGCCATAAAAAAACCCGGCGAACCGGGTCTTAAACTTAGTTTATTTCGATTTTACTTTTGTCTTATCGTTTTTCGTTTTTACTTTCATATCATCCGTTTTCGTTTTTACTTTCATATCGTCCGTTTTCGTTTTCTCTTTCATATCATCAGTTTTCGTTTTCTCTTTCATCGAACCATCATCATCGGTTTTAGTTTTCTGCTTGACATTTCCTGCTAAAGCTTCCTGAGTTTGTAACGCCGTAGCATCAGCGGGATCAATTTGTAGAATTTTTTCATTAAAAGCTACTGCGGATTCTTTGTCTTTCTGCACATTGTAGCTATATGCAACCATATAACGGTAAGCGGGAATCAATTTATCTTTTACAGTCGATTTATCCGCAGTAGTATCAGCAATATCAATAACTTTTTGGTAGAATGGCTTAGCCATACCTTGTTCGCCGGTGGTGTCAATGCCTTCAGCAGAACGCGCTCTCATATAAGGGCCAAAAACATCTTCAGGATATTTTTCCATATACAGGCCAAAAATGGAATCTGCTTTTTGGTATTCACCACCCCTGTAATCATTGTACCCGGCGTAATAAAGATCCACTTTTCCATATTCCGGCTTAAGGGTCAATATTTTGGTATACCAATCTCCCGCCTCTGCAAACTTTTGATCTGCCGAAAGACTCGCTGCAATATCTTTTACATACCCTAATTTATTAGAAGGGATCGTATCTAAAGCAATGGCTTTATCCACGTTCAATATAGCCAAAGAATCTTCGCCAAGCTTTAATAACACCTTTCCATAAGTAGCGTAGTCATTGGGTCCTATTTTGTCAGGGTTTACTTTAGTAAAAAATTCTTCAAAATACTTCCTCGCGTTCAGCGAATCACCTAATTTATCATAAGAATAAGCCTTCAAACCATAAAGGTTTGGAAATACATTTTTTCCGGTAGATGCAGTAATACACTGGTCTGATTTCGTGATGGCATCCTGGTACAATTGGGATACGTATAATAGTGAGGCCTGCGCATAACAGTTCTTGGAATCATTATCAGCCACTTTAATGTACTTCTCAAGATACTCTCTTGACTTATTTACGTCACGCTTATAATAATAATTATAGAGCCAGTAATACACAGGGGCAAAATTTGGATCCGCGGCAATTGCATCATTATAATACTTCATATAAATATTTTCCTGGCCGAACCCTTGAGTT
>JBDSPQ010000292.1:0-4993 GCA_039930305.1 Ginsengibacter sp.
TAATTGAGTTTCATATGGCCGGGCTATGGCCTCCGCAGGAAAACCTCGGTTCAAAAGAATAAGCATCTCAAAAAACCTTTCAGTAAAACATGAAAAATCACAATCCACATGCCTGCAATTGAAAGGATCGGGATTGCAATTCCCCAAAACGCTGTTTCTTTTTTGTGTCCCACATTCAATTGTACAGACGTTGATAATTACAAGTCAACAACAAGTAGTAAAAATAAAAACCGGCAATTCTCAACATCAAAGACGAACATTTCAAAAGTGAAATAATCTTCATTATTTAGCGGGTGATAAAATAAGCAGTCTCATATTTATTTCCATAAACGGCAGATCACGTGTTATTTTTTAATAAAACGTTTATAATTTAGATAAGGAGAGAATGCACTTTGCCTCTCCACCTGAAAAAATTTATCATTATGCAAACTGTTACCACGGAGTGGCTGCAATCCATCGAAGAGCTGAAAGATTTGCCTGCCGGGCAATTGCAATGGTGGATTGATAACAGCAAGGTGCATGAAGTAGAAGAAGGAGAATTTTTGTTTAGGAAGGGAGACCCTAACCCGGGTACCCATGTAATTTTAAGTGGGCGGCTGCACATATTTATAAACCAAAGCAATGGCAGCAACCGCACACTTACTTTTTTTAATGCAAAAGATATCACCGGCTACATGCCTTTTTCAAGGGCTGTTAAAACCAATGTAAACGGGCAGGCGGCAGAAAGGCTTACAGTACTGACCTATCCATTCGAACGAATAAAGGAATTGATTCAAGGACACTATGAATTGACGGAGGCGCTCGTGCATATAATGACATCGCGTATCCGAAACTTTACCGAGCTTCAACAGCAGAATGAAAAGATGATGGCATTGGGCAAACTTTCCGCCGGGCTTGCACATGAACTGAATAATCCTGCCTCCGCCATTGTAAGGGGTTCTATTTCTTTACGCAATCATTTGAAACTATCCCCGGAGACTTTCAAGAAAATAATGGAGATAAAAGTGACGCCGGTGGAGGTAGATAAGGTCAACAACAAAATGTTCGAGGTGCTTGCGAGAAAGGATGTGCCTGTTCTTACGCTTATGCAAAAAACAGCCAAAGAAGATGAACTCGCACATTGCCTCGAAAGTTTTTCAGTAGGTAACAGCGAGGAAATTTCTGAAAATTTTACAGAGTTTGGATTTACCTGCGATGATATGGAAGAGTTTAAATCATTAATACCCCGCGATTATTTATCTCCCGTTCTTAACTGGATCAACAATAACCTGGTTACCGAAAAAATGGTAAGCGATATACAGGAATCCAGCCAGCGAATAGAAAAACTGGTAAACTCCATAAAGAATTTTACGCACATGGATCGCGGCTCTGATAAAGAATTTGCTGACATTCATTTAGGCATCAAGAACACGCTAACTATGCTGGAATATAAGCTGCGTAAGGGGAATATAAAGCTGCAGGAAAATTATGATACCTCTTTGCCGCCTGTGAAAGCCTTTGTGGGCGAACTAAACCAGGTATGGACTAACCTTATTGATAATGCAATTGATGCTATGGAAGTAAATGCAAATGGTTTGCTGGAAATAAAAACCAGCCGCGAAAAAAATGATGTGATAGTTTCAATTACCGACAATGGGCCGGGCATTCCGCAGGATATAAAAGATAAAATATTTGATCCTTTTTTTACAACAAAAGAAATAGGTAAGGGAACAGGGCTGGGGCTGGATGTGGTATCAAGAATTGTACGGCAACACCAGGGAATTATAAAAGCAGATTCGGTGCCGGGTAAAACAACATTCACTATTTGTCTTCCGATAAATGGGTAATTCTATTCTATGAAGGAAGCTAGGAGATTTGTTTAAAAGATTTTTAATTTTTTACAGTTTAAAAAGGCAATTTACTATATGAATCAGTCTATCATTTTTTGTATAGATGACGATCACCAGGTATTAAGGGCTTTAGTTCGTGACCTCAAAGCGCAATACAGGAATGAGTATAAGATCTTAAGCACTTCATCAATTGAAGAAGCTATCAGTAGCCTGCTCGAATTAAAAAATAAAGGAGAAACCATTGCTCTCTTTATTGCAGACCAGCGCATGCCAGAGATGGATGGCGTTTCATTCCTCGTAAAAGCTACTGACTTTTATCCCGAAGCAAAACGGGTTTTACTTACCGCATACTCTGATACTGACGCCGCAATCAAAGCAATAAACGAAGTGCGTCTCGATTATTATTTAATGAAGCCGTGGGATCCGCCGGAAGAAAAGTTATTTCCTGTGATAGATGATTTGCTTAGCGAATGGGAGAGTAATTATAAGCCGGACTTCAAAGGCATTAAGGTTATCGGTTACCAGTTTTCCCCTAAATCGCATGTCATAAAAGAATTTCTTGCAGGCAATCTCGTGCCATATAAATGGCTGGATGTGGAAAGAAATAGGGAAGCGAAGCAATTGCTTGACGTAAATAAATATGAGCAAAAAGATTTACCGGCTGTCTTCTTTGAAGATGGAACTTCTTTGCTTTGCCCTTCTATAAGAGACATTGCAACAAAGGTAGGCCTGAGCCCTGCGCATAAAAATGAGATGTATGATGTAGTGATTGTTGGTGCCGGGCCTGCAGGTTTGGCCGCTGCCGTGTATGGCGCTTCCGAGGGTTTAAAAACATTGTTGATTGAAAGATATGCGCCGGGCGGCCAGGCAGGTACCAGTTCCCGCATTGAAAATTATCTTGGCTTTCCATCAGGGCTTAGTGGCTCCGATCTTACACGCCGGGCTATTACGCAGGCCACACGCTTCGGTACAGAATTTCTTTCTCCGCAGGATGTAAAAGGCATACACGAAAAAGATGGCTATAAAAAAGTTGTGTTGGATGACGATATAGAAATAAATACCCGCACCATTATTATTACCACAGGTGTCGATTATAAAAAGCTTGAAACAAAAGGCATCGAGGATTTCACCGGCGCCGGCATCTATTACGGCGCTGCTATGACGGAAGCATCGTTTTGTAAAGACAAGGAAGTTTTTATCGTTGGCGGTGGTAACTCCGCCGGGCAAGCGGCGATGTACCTTGCTAAACTCGCAAAAAGTGTTTATATAATTATTAGGAAAAATGACCTTAGCTTTTCTATGTCTTCCTATCTGATTGACCAGATTCATGGCACGGAGAATATTAAGGTATTAGGAGAAATGGAAATAAAAGAAGCAAAGGGAAAAGATCGCCTGCAGGAGGTCGTTATAGGAAACATACAAGGTGGTGAAACCGAAACGAAGCCGGCAGACGCGCTTTATATTTTTATCGGGTCGAGGCCTTACACTGACTGGATTGGAAATGATATAATCAGAAATGAAAAAGGTTTTATAGAAACGGGCAGGGATGCTATGGGCAATGCAGAATTTGATAAAGTATGGAAGATGGAGCGTGACCCCTACCTGCTTGAAACCAGCGCCCCCGGCATATTTGCTGCCGGCGACGTGCGTGCCAATGCTATGAACCGCGTGGCTTCCGCAGTGGGTGAAGGAAGTATGGCTATTAGTTTTGTGCACAAGTACCTTACAGAAGTTTAATAAAAAGTATTGAATAAATTGGTTGGTTATTAGGATAATAATATGCCATGAAACCGAAATAGGTAAATGCTTTCATTAAATGCTCAATCCAGTTACTAAATCCATCTTGCGATCACATATAAGACTCAACTTTCTTAAAAGAATGCGCAAGGAGATTTTACAATGGCTATTGTGTTTATCATCGATAAAGAATAACTTAGACGGATAATTGTTTCAATCATTATTATACCTCCCTCGTTAAACCCCCGAAGAGCTGAAGAAAAGGTTGGATCTTTTTCTAACCGAACTACCACGCCTTAAGAACTAATATTCTTGAAATTTTACAGACCTAAAATTTTATAGTATGAATTTTATATTCAAATCAGGTTTGCTGGCGTTAATGTTAGCCTTCACTTTTATCGCCGTTAGCGGAAAGGAGAAAATTGAATTGAGCATTAACCCTGCGACCGGGGAGCTAACTATTTCCTGCGGTATGACTACTAAATTAGGTAACGTATTTAATAGGAAGGTGTCATGGGAAATAACAGATACAAAGATTGACTCATTTCAAATAATTGCAAAAGACGCGGGAGGGGGCGATCCTTTTACGGAGCGACCCGGTAAAAAACATGGAAAAGAATTGGAACTACAAGTCCGGTTTTTTGGACCTGTTGACAATTGGCCTTACAAAATAATTTGGTTCGCCAACGGTAGCAGTGACCCTAACGTTTGCGATCCCATTATAGCTGTTCGCCCGGTAGCAAGCATTTTGCTTTTGTTCCTTATCATCGTTCCGCTTTTTGCAGTTCTGGGTTACATCGCATTGAAGTTTCGTCGAAAAAAGTAAATGCAACCGATTTTATTTACAGGCAATGTTCAATGTTTGGCAATAAGAAAAAATTAAATTTCAGACTGAACCGTTTCAAATTTGTGATACGGGGCCAGGATTTTTTGCAGCCTGATTTTCTAAACCATTACCGGCATTTTTACCTGTGTCATATATTACCAATGTGTTCCTGAATTATGCTAATTTCACTGTCTGTATTTCCTGAAGCAGCCGTTCATTGTATCAAACGCCCTCCGGTAAAATATATGCTCAAGCAAGCCTTTAAAAAAAATGCCTGTCACCTTCTTATCATTTTTAATTTTTTAGGTATAGGCAAGGGTCTTACCCAGGATCAAAGGATCGCCGACAGCCTTCGAACTATTTATGAGCAGCAGAAACTGCTTGATACCGCAAAGTTTGAATTGCTGCTTGATTTGTCATTCAATGAAACCCGGGATTTGAATCAAGCTGTGCAGGATGCCGAAAATTTAATACAACTATCTAAGCAGTCGGGACGAGACAAATATCTGCGGGCAGGCTATTTTCTTAAAGGGACAAAACTTCGCTTGCTAACCCGGCTGGATGAGGCAGTGCAAGCCTTCATGGAAAGCGCAGAACTTGC
>JBDSPQ010000293.1:0-4567 GCA_039930305.1 Ginsengibacter sp.
GGGTTTGGAGCAGTCGAATCCCGGGGAGACTCTACCTTCTTTTCTGACACATCCAAAATAGAATATGCGCATGACCAGGGATTTTTGAAAATTCCATGCGATCAACTGCCATAATTGCCGGCAGTTAGACTTTTTCCAGCGACTGTAAAATATCATTTAAAATATCTTCGGCGTATTCCAGGCCAACGGAAATTCGTATAAGCCCTGGCGTTATATCTACTTTCAGTCGTTCTTCTTCAGTGAGTTTGCTGTGCGTAGTACTGGCCGGATGTGTGGCAATGCTGCGGGAATCTCCCAAATTTGCTGTAAGGCTAAGCATCTCGAGCTTGTTCAGAAATTTTTTTCCACTTTCAAGTCCGCCTTTTAATTCAAAACAAACCAACCCCCCGCCATTCGACATCTGTTTTATAGCAATTTCATGCTGAGGATGGCTTGGCAGAAAAGGATATTTAAGCCAAGAGATCTTCGGATGCTGCTCTAATGCTTTCGCAATATGCAATGCATTTTTCGCATGGCGTTCCATCCGCACGTCCAGTGTTTCGAGGCTTTTACTCAAAATCCAGGCATTGAAGGGGGATAAGGCCGGCCCCGTATTCCTGCAGAACATGTAGATATCATTTATCAGCTCTTTTTTGCCAAGTATTACGCCGCCTAACACTCGCCCCTGCCCATCGATCCATTTGGTGGCAGAATGTACCACGAGGTCTGCCCCAAATTCTATTGGTCGCTGGTTGAGCGGCGTGGCAAAACAATTATCTACATTTAAAATCAGGCTATGTTTCTTCGCAATGCCGGATACAAAAGCCAGATCAATGATATCGAGTCCTGGATTAGTGGGTGTTTCCAGGTAAATCATCTTTGTATTCGGGCGAACCGCAGCCTCCCATTCCTCTGGCTTATTAGCACTTACGTAGGTGCATTGTATGCCGTAATTTGGAAGATATTTCCGGATGATATTATGTGTGCTGCCAAAAACTGCATCACAAGATATTAGGTGATCGCCATTTTTTAATAGAGCCATAAAGCTTGCAAAAACGGCACTCATACCGGTAGCAGTAGCAACTCCCGCCTCGGCTCCTTCCAGGTCAGTCATTTTTGTAACAAATTCAGTTACGCCAGGATTGGAGAAGCGGCTGTAAATGTTATCATCTGATTCGTCGGCAAAAGCTGCCCGCATTTCTTCCGCATTATCGAAGACAAAGCTGCTTGTAAGGAAAAGGGGCGTAGAGTGTTCCATTTCTTCAGAACGTGTAGTTTGCGTTCTTATGGCTTTTGTTGTGGGGTGGAGCTTCATATTTATTTTTGTCTAAAAAAAATTTTGTTAATCCCGGCAAATGTAAATCATCATGGC
Source organism: Ginsengibacter sp. (assembly GCA_039930305.1). Classification (GTDB taxonomy): domain Bacteria; phylum Bacteroidota; class Bacteroidia; order Chitinophagales; family Chitinophagaceae; genus Ginsengibacter. Next base: position 1,352 of record JBDSPQ010000293.1, read on the forward strand.
GTTTACAACAAAGTGGTGGTGTATGTTGTATTAAAGAAATTAAAAGAAACCTGGGAATTAGGAATAGTGTCTAAAATTATATAGTATTGCAAATCTTCCATCCTAAGTATTTCTTTTAATACTTGTATCTGTATCAAACCAGCAATAATCCACTTATAATTTAACAATCGAAAACAACTGTCATTATATTCGGCAAGCGATTTGCCAGAGATAAATGTCAAAACAACCGGACCCTATTTATCAGTAAAAACAAATAAATTGTCACGAATAATTATCATCGCAATCCTGATCTGTACCATTTTTGGTTGCAAAAAAACACCCGCACCAGTAGTGCCGCCTGTTATTATAGATACACCCCAATTAGTGCCATCCTATGATCACGTAGTGATTTTGATTTTAGAAAATAAGCCGAGTGAAAATATTATTGGATCTGCCAGTGCACCATTTATCAATTCACTTGTGGCGAAAAGTGCTAATTTTCTGCAGTCTTACGCAATAGAACATCCCAGTCAACCAAATTACCTGGATTTATACTCAGGCTCAAACCAGGGTGTCACGGATAATAGTGTGCCCGCTTCTAAGTTCACGACGCCGAACTTAGGAAGCCAGCTGTTGGCAAAAAACAAAACTTTTGTGACTTACAGCGAGGATATGCCCTCAGTCGGGTATGATGAAAAAGCAATTGCAAACTACGTTAGGAAACATAACCCTGCGGCCAATTGGATGGGAACGGGGCAAAATCAGATTCCGGCTACAACCAATCAGCCATTTACTGCCTTTCCTTCTGACTTTACCAAACTCCCTACTGTCAGCTACGTAATTCCTAATCTACGGCACGATATGCATGATGGAACTATTGAGCAGGGCGATACCTGGGTTAAAAATAACCTTGAAGCTTTTATTACCTGGGCGGCTACGAATAATAGTTTATTTATACTCACCTTCGATGAAGATGACAGCAATTTTAATAACCATATTGCTACATTTTTTGTTGGTCAAAAAATTAAAAAAGGAGAGTATTTTACAAAGATTAATCATTTCACAGTTCTCAGGACATTAGAAGATATGTATAAACTTCCCTATGCTGGCGCTGCTGCCCAGGAGACTTCGATCATTAACTGTTGGGAATAATCAAGCGATTATTCAACCATTTCAGTTGACTTTCGAATTATTAGATCGCCCTCCAGTTTCACCTGTTGTGTCTTTTTAATAGCGTCGATATTTTCAAGTAAAATCTGCGTAGCGATTTCACCCATATCTTGTATCGGTTGCTTGATATAGGTTAAGGGAGCATAAAACAGGTCTGAAGCATCCATTTCATCAAAAGTTATGAGAGCAAGATCATCAGGAATTCTAATGTCCCTGGAATGAATATATTTTAAACCATAGGTAGCCAGGATATTGGATGAAAATAGAATAGAATCTACCGGACTATTACCTCCCAGCATTTCATCCAGCGCATTTTCGACGGCTGTCCGCATGTCTTCACTAAAGGATACTTCCTTCAACCAGGTAGGCTGGAACATCACGTTGTTTTCAAGCAACGCAATTTCGTAACCTCTTTTTCTTTCTGAAATGTTGTAAAGAGATGTTTTGTAAGTAAGCAGGCCGGGCTTTTTGCTTCCCCGATCCAGAAGATGTTGTAATGCAGAAAAAGACGCCTTAAAATTATTAAGGCACACCCAGTTTGTAGATATAGCAGGAAAATTCCTGTCGATAAGTACAAACGGCATTTCATGATCCTGTAAATATTTTATGTTTGATTCTGCATTTTCAGCCGGAGCTATAATTAAACCATCGACCTGCCTGTCCATTAGGGTATTGATAAGCTTAAAAGACTTAGCTGCATTTTCGTCAGCACTGCCAAAAATGACAGTGTAATTATGTTTATCGGCTTCATCTTCAATAATCCTGGCGAGTGTAGAAAAAAACGGATTGGAGATATCGGCTACAATCAAGCCTAAAGTATAGGTTTTATTTAGCTTAAGACTTTTTGCAATTTGATTGGGCCGGTAATTTAATTCCCGGGCGGCTTCCTTTATTTTCTGAGCCACTTCAACACGTATCCGGCCGGATTTTTTATTATTTAATACATATGATACCAATGCTGTAGAAACGCCCACTTTGGCAGCTATATCTTTTAGTGATATTTTCCTTTTCATGACAAAAATTCCTCTTCGTTACATTTTGGTAAAGCTAAACTATTTCCGAAACAACCTTCAGTAAATCAGCTATTTGCATGCAAACGCAGTACAATTTTGCAAAGTTGGCACAATTATCGACTAGGTGTTTAATCGATTAAACAAATATTTGTATCTTTGCATGTCGCAGAGGAAATATGTGTGAGAATAAATTTGAAACTTAAATAAAAAAAAATGGAAACGAATAAATATATAGGTCTTATAGAATGCGGCTCAAATGCTAAAATTACTTCTGCTCAATGGGCTAAAAATATTAATGGTTACAAGGTCAAAAAAGTAATGTCACTACCGGGATTAGGGGAAGAAGAAAGATTTGCAAATTTTCCTGAAGCGAAAATGGTCGATAACATAGGAGAATTCATTCACGATTCAGATATTGAATTGATCTTAGTTTCTAAACCAAAAAATAGCGATATCACCATGATCGGGGAAGCAATTCAGGCAGGAAAAAGCGTAAGAATTATTTAAATGGAATTTTAGCATTAAAAGGCGTGAAACCAGCGCTTTAACACCAACAACTTAAAAACGATTGCCTGCCCGGTGTGCAGGCATTTGCTTTATTTAAAAAAAATATGACTAATACAATTATAAACTTACCCCGAAAATGGATATTCCTAAGGGGAACGGCAAACAAACTTGATCAGGAAATTAATCTGAATAAGACTGCTTTATTCCGTATTTACCGGGTAGCTACGAGCGTTTTCTTTTTTATTGCAGGACTTACATTTGCTACATGGGCAAGCAGAATTCCTGATATACAAAACAAACTGCAACTGAGCGATGCCGGGCTCGGCGGTGTATTGTTTGCTCTCCCCGCTGGATTGATGGTAAGTCTGCCTTTATCGGGCTGGCTTGTAGGAAAGTTTGGCAGCAGGAAATTAGTTACAGCTGGCGCTGTACTATATCCGATGACACTAATTATCCTTGGCGTTGCTGGCTCCGTTTGGCTGCTCACGGCTGGATTGTTTCTGTTTGGTTTATTTGCGAACGTTATAAATATCGCCATGAACACACA
>JBDSPQ010000294.1:0-4083 GCA_039930305.1 Ginsengibacter sp.
ATATGCCCTCATTTGATTTAGTAAGCAAGGTGGACCTGCAGACACTTGATAATGCTGTAAATACCACCGATAAGGAAATAAAAAACCGTTATGACTTTAAAGGCAGTCATGTAGTACTTGAACTGAATAAAAAAGAATTTAAACTGAACCTGGAGGCCGAGAGTGAGATGAAGCTGACCCAGGTGGTAGACGTACTTATCAGTCGCAGTATGAAACAAGGGTTAGCCGCCGAAATTTATGATCTCAGCAACGAGCCTTTTCAAAGTGGTAAAGTGGTAAAAAAGGAAATTCCGGTCCGAAACGGCATTAGCCAGGAAGATGCCAAAAAGATTGTAAAGTTGGTGAAGGATGGTGGATTTAAAGTGCAGGCTGCAATTATGGACGATATTGTAAGAATTACCTCAAAAAAAATCGATGACTTACAAGCTGTCATTCAGGCTTCCAAGTCCTGGGACCTGGGCCTTGCCCTTCAATATGTGAACATGAAAAACTAATTCAAGGTTTGGCTCGTATAGATAAAAGCCGTAATTTCGCACCCTTAAAAAAACATGGCAAAATCCATGTTTATAAAAACTTAAAAATGAAAAAAGATATTCATCCTTCAAATTACCGTTTCGTAGTTTTTCGCGACATGAGTAATGGCCATATGTTTCTTAGCAGGTCTACAGCTTCATCCAGGGAAATGGTAGAATGGGAGGACGGTAAAGAGTACCCCGTGATAAAGTTGGAAATCTCTAATACATCTCATCCTTTTTATACCGGTAAAAATGTATTGGTAGATACGGCAGGGCGCATTGATAAATTCAAAAGACGCTACGAGAAAAAAGACAAATAATTTTATTGATTTTAAATCCTCCGATATCGGGGGATTTTTTTTGCTCCTGCCTTAAATAAATTATTAGCTTTAGTCCATGGACATACTCCTGGACGACCTTCCTTACAAAAATTCCCTTTATCCTTTCACTGCACTCAGGTCGCTTGTTCATATAAGAATCGGCATACTTACCATATTAGAAAAATGGCAACTTGCTTTCCCCGGAAAAATTTTATTTTCGTCTAACTGGAAATCCGGCGATCCTGTCTCAGCCCTTTTGAAAATCCCCGCAAATTGTATTCCGTCCCATAAATTGATTCAAGAAATTCAATCAGGAAATTATCCTGAGATAAGTCCCATTAATTCAAAAGAGTTGCTTTATCCGTGGCAGGTATTTCAGTGGAATGATTGGGCCATACGGGAAGATATCATTGCCCTGACTGCTGAAAAGAAATTTGCTCCAATACCGGCCTCTAATAAGGCCATCTGCCCGGAAAATATTTTTATAGAAGAAGGGGCTAAAGTGGAATATTCTATTTTAAACGGTGAGCATGGGCCGATATATATCGGGAAAAATGCACAGGTCATGGAGGGCTGTCTTATTAGAGGGCCTTTCGCTGCCTGCGATGGGAGCGTACTCAAAATGGGAACGAGGGTTTACGGCGCCACCACGCTTGGCCCTCATTGCATAGGCGGTGGTGAAATTAAGAATTCAGTTTTGATGGGATATAGCAACAAATCGCATGATGGTTATTTAGGTGATTCTGTATTAGGCTATTGGTGTAACCTGGGCGCAGGCACCAGCAACTCCAATTTAAAAAATACAGCGGGGATAGTAAATGTCTGGGATCATGCAAAGGAAAATTTCGTACCAGCAGGTACTAAATGCGGCTTACTTATGGGCGATTACAGTCGTTGCGCTATTAACACTTCTTTCAATACGGGCACGGTTGCGGGTATTTGCTGTAATATTTTTGGAAATTCATTTCCCGCAAAATATATTCACGATTTTACGTGGGGTAACGAAACGTATAAATTAGACAAAGCGCTTTCTGATATTGATAAATGGAAGCAGCTAAAAGCTGAAAAGCTAACTGTAGAAGAAGCGGATTTATTGAAAAATTATTATGAATTAAAACGATTATCATGAGAAAACAAATTGCCGCAGCAAACTGGAAAATGAATTTAGAATTTCAGCAAGCTGAACAACTCCTTGATGCTTTGGCTGGGGCCGGAATTTCTTTAAAGGAAAACGATAAGGTAGTAGTAGCTGTACCATTTCCTTATTTGTACCTGGCAAAGCAAAAATTAAAGAATACAGAGGGTTTTTTTGTGGCGGCTCAAAATTGTTACACGCAAGCAGCCGGAGCCTATACCGGGGAGGTCAGTTTGCCCATGCTATCCTCTATGAATATTGATTATGTAGTTATCGGCCACAGTGAAAGAAGGGAAATTTTTGGCGAAACCAGTGCGATGCTTGCCCAGAAAATTGATATTAGTTTACTGCACAATGTGAAACCCATTTTTTGTTGCGGTGAGCCTTTGCAAATAAGAGAGCAGGAAAGGCAAAATGACTATGTGGAAACTCAAATCAAAGAGAGCCTGTTTCACCTCACAACTGACCAACTTGTCGACGTTGTAATTGCATATGAGCCCATATGGGCTATTGGTACCGGGAGAACTGCCTCTGCTGAACAAGCGCAGGAAATGCATGCGCACATCAGGAGAGTGATCGCCGGGAAATATGGTGGCGAAAGTGCCGATTCAGTTTCCATATTGTATGGTGGTAGTGTAAAATCATCAAATGCCGCAGAAATTTTCGGGAAGCCAGATGTTGATGGCGGGCTTGTAGGTGGTGCTTCATTAAATGCCAGTGAGTTTACAGAAATTATACGCGGCCTAAAATGAAGACGACTTTGCCAACAATTTACAGTTGAACGATATTAAATTTTAGTCTTTTGCTACGGTTTTTTGGTAGGGTGATGTCTCTTATGCCACTATTTGGTTGTTCAGTGCAGCAGGTTGAAAGGAGTTTAATTTATCGAGGTGAATCACGGTTTTGTTGCCATCTTCTGCTCTTTCATACATTGGATTAAATTTTACGCCATATTCTATTTCATTAAAGACATAGGATGAACGCGCAACCACATTATTAGAAAACAGGTCATCAAAAGCTTTGATAAATATGAGGACTTCACCTCTTATATTTTCAAAATCTGATTTGGTAAAATTGTACAAGGGACTTTGCTCGTTTATCGGGTGAACAATGGTCCAGCTTAATGTAAGAGAATTAATGGTTTTAAATTCCAGGTCTAACTGATAAAACCTATTTACAAAATTTCCATTTTCCTCTACCATCATACCCAGTGTCACATTCGCCACGGCATCCACGAGGTTGGTATTTTTGAACGGGGCCACCCGCACCATTAAAGCGTTGATATCTTTATAAGGTGCAATAACAGCGTTATGACTAAAGCGCAAATAGGCCACGGGTTTTGAAAAACGCCCATACAACAAACCGGTTGCTAAAGCAAGACTTAACAAACCGATCAACGCTTCAAGAGCCGCAACAGCACTTGATAAGAATCCGACCGGGCTAATGCGGCCATATCCAACTGTGGTAAATGTCTGCGCACTGAAAAAAAATGATTCCGCAAAATTAACCAACCCCGATCCTGAGGGCACGAGTCCGAGATGCCGGATACCAATCGCCAAATACAAGAGGCCAAAAATGAGGTTTATAGAAATATAAAATAACACGATGACCAATAAAAATTTCCAGCGGGACATCAGCAGCATGGTATGATACCAACTGGTTTTTTCTAAAACACCTAATCCTGTTTTTTCTATATTGGCTTTACCGTCTTTATTTACAAAACGGCCCCCATAATTTGAGGGATTGTTTCCAAAACCTGTATTTAACTCAGGCTTTGCTTTTGAATTTATTTTACGTAATAATGACATCAGGTTGTCTATTTTTGCAGCGATATATTACACGCGCCCCTGTAAATATAAGCCCTGCAAATTTAAAGGACTCTTCGGTGAAAATTGATGAATATTCCAAAGCTTCTATACCAAAATGTTTTATGGCGGGGCTTGTTTTATCTTATCACCTTCATCCTGAACGTGCTGATAGCTCGTCATTTTAAGGCAGCGTTTTCAGGCCATCTTTATTATCTCGTCAACGTTTTTGCCTTTATTACATTATTGGGAAGTGTAAGCCTGGAGTCAGCGATGGTGTATTTTGCAGCTGGAAAAAAAATTGATCC
>JBDSPQ010000295.1:0-6587 GCA_039930305.1 Ginsengibacter sp.
AGGGAATCTTCATTTGGTGTCACATCAAAATACAAGGCTCCCCGAAGGAAATTTTGTGTAGTGTCAGAGAGAAAAAACTGTTTTGCAGTAGCCACACTTCCCGATAACCGAAAAAATATTCCAGAGACGCCATTGGGTGTATGCATGAGGCTGTCTTCAATGGAATAAGCCTTAATATTGTTTTTGTAGGTAAGGTTATAAGAATCGTTCACCATTTTTTCAAACGTATTGATGCCAGTGGAATCTTTATAGCTTCCATTTTTTTTTACTTTGTAATTAGAGCTGCCTCCAATTGTTTTATAGCTGATGAAAATTTTTCCATTGAAGGAAGGGAAATCAATGTTGATCCAAAAAGGATTTTGAGAACTGCTATCAAAATAAGCTGAATCCCTTACAATATTTGCGTACGCAGGATATTCAAAAGAATAGGGAAAAGCGGGATTTTCAAACCTAATATATTTGCGCTGTGGCATGTCAATTTTATAATAACCTTTTTCCCTTGAGGTGTATGGAGAATTGCACGATATAGCCAAAATCAACAAAGGAATATAAAATCGAAATGTGTTTGCGAATGTTTTCACTTCGGAGTAGTTTCGTCAGCAGGTGATTTCAATGAAATCCTTATTCTCTCTATGCGGTTTTTATTTATTTGTAAAGGAATGAAAGAGTAACTCCCTGAAACAACGGGCGTATTTATTTGCGGGAATTCCCCGGCAATTTCCAGAACCAAACCTGCCAGCGAATCGCTGTCTCCCCTCAGCTTATCAAAAGTATCCACAGGTATTCTTAATGCTTTGCATACATCGTTAATCATAGTTTTGCCTTCAAAAATATAATTAAAATCATCGAGCTTCTTGTTAGGACTTTGTTCATCGTCAAACTCGTCCTGGATATCGCCTATTATTTCTTCCATTACATCTTCCAGAGTCACGATTCCGGAGGTGCCGCCAAACTCGTCAACCACAACAGCAAGGTGTATACGCTTATCCCGAAAATCCTGCAAAATATCTTCAATAAGTTTTTGCTCATGTACGTAAAATACAGGCCGCAACAGTTTATGCCAATCAAAGTTCTCATCTTCCAAATGAGGAAGCATATCCTTGGTGTGCAAAATGCCCATGATCTCATCGAGATTATTTTTATAGACCGGGAAGCGGGAGTAATGCATTTCTTCCACCTTCCTCTTCACCTCAGGAAAATTCAGACCCATTTCCATACCACTGACGTCGAGGCGCGTGCGCATGGTTTGCTTCACGGTTGTATTGCCAAATTTTCTTATCCCTTTGAGTATTTGTTTTTCTTCGCTGTTGGCCTCATGATCTGGTAACAGGTCAATAGCGTAATCCAATTGTTTATCATCCATTCTGGATGAGCGCGGATTAAAGCGTTTTTCTATCCCATCACTTAGGCTTACCAGCCTTTCACTGATTTTAAAAAATATGCTGTTAAATACTTCAACCAATAAAGATGCGGTGGAAGCAAACCAAATCTTATGATGTGTTGCCCAAACTTTAGGAAGCACTTCCCCAAAAAGCAATAGCATTGAGGCAACCACAACTACTTTTACCAGAAACTCAAGGATGCCATGGATACCAAGTGTTTCCACCCAGCTATTCATTAAGGTATTAGAAATGAGAATAATGCCAATATTCACGAGGCTATTTGCTATAAGCATAGATGCCAATAGTGTCTTGGGTGTTTCAAGCAAGGTAACGATGCGCCTGAAGGAAGGTTGCTGGCGCGTCTTTAGCATATTTATGTCTTTGGTAGTTAGCGAGAAGAAAGCTATTTCTGATCCCGCAACAAGAAAAGAAATAAGGAAAAGAACGATTACGATAAAAAGAAGAATAGTGGTAGCGGCAGGGGTAATAACCAGTAAAGAAAGGTTTTGCTGGTTAAACAAAATTCCCGAATGATAATCCAAAGCAAATAGTTTTAGTTAAAGATTTCGTTGCACAATGCAGGCAACGAGGCGAATTCAAAAGGGCAATTTATCTGAATTTTCATCAATGGGAGGAATTTCGCTGCGGGTAAGCGTTTCAGGAATAATATTTTCTCCGGTTACATTATTTCCATCCGAGCGTTTATCTAACATAATCAGGTTATCGGCGATAATCTCTGTGGCGACTTTTTTATGATGATCCCGGTCTTCCCAATACCTGGTCTTCAAACGTCCTTCAATGTAAACCAGGCTACTTTTATGCAGGTATTTCTGCGTAAGTTCTGCAAGTCCTCTCCATAAAACAACATTATGCCATTCCGTTTGTGATATTAATTTTCCGGCTTTGTCTTTATAAGTTTCTGTTGTGGCGAGTAAGATCTTTGCAACCGGAATGTTTCCTTCCAGGTACTGAATATCGGGGTCTTTACCCAGGTTACCTATAAGAATAACTTTGTTTACACCTCTCATAACATGAAAGACTTTTCTTAGATTAACAAATCGATGTTATCAAATTTAAAGATACATTTTAATCTTCCAAGTATGAACTGATAAATTTAGGGAAGGGCAGGCTAATTATATCTTTCACAGGTACAAGAGCATACCCGCTTACAGTCTCAAGAGGTTTATTGATTTTAATATGCAGAAAATTTCCCGTTATCGTTTGATGGGTGAGCTTTTGGGTGCAAATTTCCGATGTGTTTTTGATTGAAAAATGCTGAGCCTTAAACATCTCGAGGAATTTTAGTGAATGCGTGACATCTTCTTGTTGAATGAGGCTATCATTTTCCAGCAATATAAATTCATACAGGCCTTGCCAAATGTCTTTGGTGGTTCTCTTTCTCACATACCAGGCCTTTTTATATTCGATCACCAGGTAGGTAAAAAACCGTATCCTCCTGGATATTTCTTTTTGCTTTACTGGTAATACTTTTACCATCTGCTTTTTCAAAGCCACGCAATATTTGTTTAGCGGGCATAAGTGGCAATCAGGTAAGGCCGGTTTGCAAACAACGGCGCCAAAATCCATTAGGGCCTGGTTGTATATTCCGGCATTGTTTTTATCAAGTAGATCATAAGCTAAAGACTTATACATCATTTTTCCTCCTGCAGAATCTATCGGGATAGTTATTCCAAAAAATCGTGACAAAACACGAAACACGTTTCCGTCTAATACAGCATAGGCCTGATTATATGCAAAAGAAGCTATCGCTGCGGCAGTATAGGTCCCAATCCCTTTTAGTGCCAGTATTTGATCATATTTTTCAGGAAATTTGCCGCTTAACTGTTGCTGAATATAACGGGCAGTGTAAATTAAATTTCTGCAACGGGAATAATACCCCAAACCTTGCCAGTGTTTTAGTATGTTATCTTCTGAGGCATTGGCTAATTTTTTTATTGTAGGAAAAGATTTTATAAATCGTTCGTAATAGGCAAGACCTTGCTGCACCCTGGTTTGTTGTAATATAATCTCGCTAATCCAAATTTTATAAGGATCTTTCTCTCCTTTCCAAGGCATAGATCTCTTGTTTTCTTCCAGATTCCATTCAAGTAATGTTTTTGTAAAGAACCCCTTATTCCTCATAAAATGCACGAATAAAAACTGCAAAATAAATTAATCCACGTTACCATATTTATTCATAATGCATTTAAAATAAAAGATTTATTAAATTTGTAGTAACCTGTTTAAACATCCCCAGGCATTTGGGTTTTTATCATCATTTCAATTTAAATATATTAAAATGAGAAAAGCAGATCTTATCAATCAGATTTCCGAAAAAACAGGTATTCCAAAAGTGGATGTTTTAGTAACTCTCGAAGCATTATTTAAAGAAGTAAAGGAATCTTTGGGCCAGGGAGAGAATATTTATATACGGGGATTTGGAAGTTTCATTACTAAAAAAAGAGCGGCTAAAATTGGGCGGAACATCAAGAAAAATATCGCCGTTGAAATTCCTGAGCACTATATACCTGCCTTTAAACCAGCCAAAGAATTTGTTCAGGACATCAAAAAGAGCAATTTTGATCGCAAATCTGAATAGCAGTAACTTTGCGGCCTAATTTAAACTCTATATAAAATTTGATCAACAGAATCATATTAGCCGGTGGCGCTATTTTATTGGTGTTTCTTCTTTTCATCTTTGGTAAAACGGAAAACCACATTGAAACGCCCGAAACTCCTGCGCCTGCAATTTCATTTAGCATTCAGCAATATATTTCAATAGCAAAGGCCAAACTCCCCAGTCGGCAATCAATTACCTTATCTAAGCTGGAAAATAACATCACCCGGGGTGATTTAAAAAAACAGGAAGGAAACCAATATGATGCCCTGGCAGAATTCTGGAAAGACTCTGTAAAGTTGTTTGCACCTTATGCTTATTATTTAAGTGAATCAGCCAAATTGGATAATTCGGAAAAAAATCTCACCTTTGCAGCCCGATTGATTTTAGAGAACATGCGGAGAGAGGAAGATCAAGGCATAAAAGCCTGGGAATCTCAAACGGCGGTCGCCTTATTTCAACAAGCATTGAAGCTGAATCCTGAGAACGATGACCTTAAGGTTGGTTTGGGAAGTTGTTATGTGTATGGACAGGGAATGGCGGGCGACCCGCAGCAGACGATGAAGGGCATCCAGCAGTTGTTGGAGGTGGTGAGGAAAGATTCCAATAACATGCAAGCGCAAATGGTGTTGGGAATTGGTGCGGTAGTTTCCGGGCAAAACGACCGGGCAATAGTGAGGTTAAAGAAGGTTGTTGATTTTGATTCCGATAATCTGGAGGCGGTTTCGTGGCTTTCTGATGCATACGCGGCTACTGGTGATAAGGCAAATGCCATTAAGTGGTACGAACATAGCAAACACCTTGTAAACAACCCGGACTTCAGTAAAGAAGTAGATCAAAGAATCAAAGCGTTGCAGAGTTCTCCTTAGAAAATAAATATTGAAACATTGATGAATTGAATAAAACACAATTCATTTTTTATTATAAATTATTAAAAAAAGCCCAGTTATGCCTTGTGGTAAAAAGAGAAAACGTCATAAAATCGCGACTCACAAGCGGAAAAAACGTTTAAGAAAGAACCGTCATAAAAAGAAGTAATTTTTTTCCTATTATCGCCCGTACCATTTTTCCGGTCGCCCTTCTATTCCTTCGTTGTAAGAAGATTAATTAAAAGACCTTGAGTTGAATAAGGAACTTATTATAAATGCTGCTCCTCAGGCTGTGGAAATAGCCCTGCTGGAAGATAAAAAGCTCGTGGAATTGCATAGCGAAAATGCAAATGCAAGCTTTGCAGTAGGCGATTTGTACCTGGGGAAGGTAAAGAAACTAATTCCGGGTTTGAACGCGGCTTTCGTTGATGTTGGATTCGAAAAAGATGCGTTTTTGCATTATACTGATCTTAGTCCATACGTTCGATCGATTCTGAAGTTTACAAATCTTGCTTTGCACGATAAAAGTACCGGCGGATTTGATTATTCTAACTCAGCAGTGGAGCCGGAAATTGTAAAGACGGGTAAGATTACTGAAGTGTTGAGTGGTAAACCCAACATTCTTGTCCAGATTTTAAAAGAGCCCATTGCTGCGAAAGGACCTCGTCTGAGCTGTGAGTTGTCCTTGCCAGGGAGGTTTGTCGTCGTTACTCCCTTTAATGATATAATAGCGGTTTCCCGTAAAATTCATTCATCTGACGAAAGGAAACGTCTTCAAAAAATAATCGAAGCAATAAAACCCAAAAATTTCGGGGTAATTGTAAGGACCGCCGCGGAAGGAAAGCATACTGCGGAACTTCACGAGGATCTTTTATCACTGATCAATACCTGGAAAACCATTCAGAAAAACCTTCAGGGAGCTATAGCCCCTTGTAAAATAATGAGTGAAGAAGGCAAAACGAACAGTATTCTCCGCGATCTTTTGACGGAAGATTTTAACCGCATAGTTGTAAACGATAAAAATATTTTTAACGACACCAAAACCTATCTTCAACGTATAGCTCCGGAGAAATCAGACATTTTAATGTTTCATAGCAATGGCTCTCCGGTATTTGAAAGCTACGGAATTACGCGCCAGGTGAAAGCTTCTTTTGGTAAAACCGTGAACCTTCCGAGCGGAGCATATCTTATAATAGAACACACGGAAGCGCTGCACGTAATAGATGTAAACAGTGGTTATAAAAGTGTTGGCAATAACCAGGAACAGAATGCCCTCGAAACCAACCTCGAAGCGGCTATTGAGATTGCGCGACAGCTTAGGCTTCGCGATATAGGCGGCATTATCGTCGTCGACTTCATAGACATGAAGTTGCTGGAAAACAAAAAAAGACTGGCAGAGCAGATGGACTTTTACATGCGGCCTGACAGGGCCAAGCATGCCGTTTTACCTATAAGCAAGTTTGGTTTGATGCAGATAACCCGGCAACGAATGAAGCCGGAAATGAACATCAATACGATGGAGCTTTGTCCGAGCTGCGATGGCACAGGTAAAATTTCCTCAACACTTGTATTGGAAGATGAAATTGAAAAAAATATCAGTTACCTCGTAATGCAAAAACATGCGGGGCTTACCATAGAAGTGCATCCCATACTTGATGCTTACTTGAAAAAAGGCTTTCCATCCAAGCGGTTGAAATGGAGTTGGAAGTACAAACAAAA
>JBDSPQ010000296.1:0-3359 GCA_039930305.1 Ginsengibacter sp.
TCCTTATCCAGTGTGGATTACGCTTTTTCAGGAAGACCCGTTTTAGGCAAGCTGCCTTAAATCCTGTCCCTGGCAACTACCGAAATTTTCGAAATTATTTGATGATCATTTCTTCAAAAATTACTGCTATCACCAAAGCGGAACACCCTTATAATAATCAAGGACCTTTGAGCGGAGTATAAAATCGTATTTTGAAATAATCAAGTTGATAGTCGTTCGGTCGAGGTTATTTTTTGCAATTAGATAATCCACGGAGGTAGTTGCACCTGCATTGAAACGAATTTCTGCACCGCGGAATGATGTGTCGAACGCCTTTACCTGTTCGGTCAATATGTTATATTTTTCTGCTGTGGAACTCATGTTTACATAAGCCCGTTCGATCGATTGCTGCAATTGCGTTTTTGTATTCAACTCTACCAGCTCACTATTTTTAAAATCAATCTTTGCAATTTTCACGCGACTACGCACCTGGCTGGCATTGAACAATGGTACATTAAGCCCGAAATTGAACGTCGTGAATTTATTATTCTTCAATTGGTTGCCGAAGTTAATCTTCCTGTTATCGTAATTATCCTGTTTTCTGATTACCGAAACCTGCGAACCATTGAAGTCCACATAATCATTAGAAGTAACGTCAACGCTGTTTACGAAAAATGCCTGGGTGGCGGCGCTGGAATAGTTAGTATTCACATTGGCCCCGAAAAAAAGCCGGGGAAATAATTCGCCCTTTATAGACCGAATATTTTTTTCCGCACTTTGTGTACGGAGGTTTACGGCCTTGATTTGTGCAAACTGATCCAGCGCTGCCTGATAAATTGCTGCGGGATCTTCTGTAGAATTTACGTTGAATGATTCCGTTGGAAGGCGTTCCACCTGCAGGCTTTTATCATAAGGCAAATTCAGTAATTGCAACAGGTCAAGCTTTGCCGTTTCCAGCGCTGCCGCATTATCAACTATGGCGATCTGGTCGTTGGCCAACTGTCCTTTCAGATCGTAATAATCCGAAGGGGTGATAGCGCCTGCATCGTTGAGAATGCCGAGGCGTTCAACCTGTTTTTCTGTGACCAATACCAGGCTTCTGGATTGTTCCAATATATCCTGCGCACTTAGTACGCCCAGGTAAGCAAGAATGATATTTATGGTTATGTTATCTTTTGCCTGCTGAAGTTCCATTTTTGAAGCTTCGAAATCGAGCTTGTTGGTTTTAATCCGGTTTTGAAGCGATGATCCGTTAAACAATAATATACTGCTGCTTGCCGAATAGCTTGCATAGTTTACATTCTGATCAATGAAGCCATTGGTAAACGGATCAATGCTCCTGCCCTGGTTAGTTCCATGATTGGCTATTGCATTTAAGTCCGGCAGCATTGTAGCCCGCGATTGTCTGTAACCAATGTCCGCTTTTTGCGCAAGCAGATCAGATTGGTTTACCTGCAGGTTATTTTTAAGACCGGTCTCAATCGCCTCCCGCAAGGTGAGCTTCGTTTGGCTATTGGAAGCATAACTACTTAGCATAAACGCTATATAAACAAATACTTTTTTCATTTCAATCTCCTGTTATATTTGATGAAATCTCAATCTATTTCTTTTAGAAAGGTTTAAAATTTTTATCAGCTCAGGATTCTTTCTCTATCCTGGCATCCAGCAGGTGAACGATCCTCGAGCCATAGGCTGCATTTTTTTCGGAATGCGTTACCTGCACTATTGTTACACCTTCATTATTCAACTCTTTAAAAATATCCATAATCTCTTCTCCCTGCTTCGAATTAAGGTTGCCGGTTGGTTCATCTGCCAGAATCAGTTTAGGCTTCACAATTAATGCCCTGGCTACGCCGACCAATTGTTGTTGGCCGCCGGAAAGATTATTTGGAAAAAGGTCTTTTTTACCCACCATTTGAAAACGGTCAAGCATATCCGCTACCATTCCTTTTCTTTCTGCCGATTTTATGTTTTGATAAATGAGGGGCGTTTCGATATTCTCATAGACGGTGAGCTCGTCTATCAAATGGTAGGCCTGAAAAACAAAACCAATATGCGTTTTATAAAGTTCTGAACGTTTCTTTTCCTTTAGTGACAAAACATTTTCCCCCATAAAGGTGTATTCACCTTCATTTGGTTCATCTAACATCCCAAGCACGTTCAGAAGAGTGGATTTTCCCGAGCCCGATGGCCCCATTACCGAAATGAATTCTCCTTGTTTTATATGCAGATTAATGTCCTTCAAAAGAAAAGTTCGGTTGCTGCCCGTGTTTACCCACTTGTAAATATTTTTTAACTGAAGCATAATATATTTTGATTATTGATGGTAATAAAAAATTCTTAATTGATGTATATTTTGGTTATTCACTTCTCAGGCTTTTTACGGGATTGGCGATCGCAGCTTTTACAGATTTATATCCCACAGCCAGCCATGCAATAAACACTGAAACAAGGATTGCAACAGCAAATATTGTCCAGCTTATTTTTATCCTGAATACAAAATTTTGTAGCCAGCCATCCATCATATACCAGGCAACCGGTGCTGCCACGATAAAACCTACCAGGATCAAAATCGTGAATTCTTTGGAGAAAAGATAAATGATATTTTGAACTGAGGCACCTAGAACTTTCCTAACACCTATCTCCTTTTTTCTTTGAACTGCCATAAAAGAAACTAGACCGTATAAGCCAAGACAGGAGATCAGGATGGCAATGCCTGCAAATATTTTATACAACAAAGAAAGCTGTTGATCCTGCCTGTAAAATTCAGCAATATTCTCGTCCATAAAATTACTGGTAAAAGCATACTCAGGAAAATACTGATTCCATGCACCCTCCACAGATGCTTTCGTTTTTTGAATATTTGCTGAGTTCAACTTAACGGCTGTAACCTGGTAATTTTTTCTTCTTTCTGCAATGGCCAGAGGCTTGATATCTTCTTTTAGTGAATTAGTCTTAAAATCTTTTACCACCCCTGTTATTTTCGTCCAAACATCGCTATTGCTTTTGATCATTATTTCTTTTCCCACCATATCATCCGGATTTTGAACACCGAGCTTTTTCATCAGTGTTTCATTTACCACCACTTCATGTATGGTATCCGATTTGTCAAATGACCTCCCTGCAATCAATTCCAGGCCAAATGTTTTAAAATAGTCTTCATCGGCGAACTTTGTAAATAACGCAAAAACAGGATCAGGCTTATGATCAAATCCAAAGTTGGTTGCTGAATTATTATCAGACGATGGAACATAGCTGCTAAAGCTGACAGATTTAACGCCGGGAATTTGTAACAGCTTTTCTTTATAGGAAGCTTGCCCCGTCTGTATTACACTGTCGGAATTTGCATTGATCAAAAGAAGGGCTTCTTTGTTAAATCC
>JBDSPQ010000297.1:0-3304 GCA_039930305.1 Ginsengibacter sp.
AAGCGTCAAGTTATGTCGCTCAAAACTCTTCGAATGCAGGGAAAACTAACGCCTCAAGGGTACTCGAAAGTGATCTGCAATCTGTAAGCAGTATTCTCAAGACAAGATTCGGATACGAGACAGGGCCTTACCAGGGTTATACACTTAACCAGACAAATTATAAATGGATTGCAAAAATTGATTGGAACATCAGCCAAATTCACAAACTCTCTTTCACCTACAATGGGCTTGATGCGAGTAAAGACAAGCCTGCCCATCCCAGCGCTATTCAAAGGCGTGGACCCGATTTTACCACTTTGCAATTCCGTAACTCCGGTTATGAAATAACGAACAAACTCCATTCGTTTGGAACAGAATTTAAATCCAATTTTGGAAATAACTACGCTAATAAGTTGAGAGTGGTTTATAGCATTTTCAGAGACAACCGTAATCCGTTTTCGACGCCCTTTCCCGCTCTTACTATTTCTAAAAATGGCGTAGCCTATATTATTGCAGGGCATGAACCTTTTTCCATTCATAACGTGCTCGACCAGGATGCCTTTCAGGTTACCGACAATTTCAACATCTTTTTTAAGAACCATTCACTTACTGTAGGCGGATCTTTTGAATCTTTCAAGTTTGCGAATTCTTTTAATCTCGTTGCTTATGGCTTGTCTACTTTCGATGCACCGGATATTCAGAAATTTAAAGATAGTGTTCCGGTGGGCGGTGGTTATATTTTTGACTTTCCTCAATTTGGTTCTCCTGGTTACCCGCTTGAGGTTGATGTAAATAAAGCGAGAACAAGGGATGCTGCTGATGTGTGGACGCTGGCTAAACTTACCGTTGGCCAGATCTCCGGTTATATCCAGGATGAGTGGGCAATCACAAAAGATTTTAGATTGACTTATGGATTGCGAATGGATATACCCCAATATTTCAATGCAAGCTACCGCGATCCAAATACCGATTTTGGTACGGGAACATTCCAGGGGTCGTATACTGAGGGGTCTCCCACCCTGCAGAACAATGACAATCTTACTTTATATGATGCAGCGGGGAACCCCGTTACGAACGGGGCTGGCAAGGATTTGGATAATCATCGCTTCCCTACCCGCAAGCCGTTGTTGTCGCCGAGGCTTGGTTTCAATTATGATGTGAAAGGAGATAAAACAATTCAATTACGTGGGGGCTCAGGCTTGTTTACAGGCCGGTTTCCATTTGTATGGTTGGGGAACCAAATTGCCAATCCAACGAGTGGATTTTATAATGCCACAGATAAAAATTTCAGATGGCCACAAATATGGCGCTCCAATCTTGGCCTTGATGTGCGTATTCCATTCGGAACCATTTTCAGTGCAGATGCCGCTTACACAAAGGATGTAAAAGGTATGATGGTTCGCAATTACAAGTTAGGCTCCCCTACAGGAACTTTGAATGATGCCACAGGCGATAATCGGAAAGTTTATTTGCCTGCTGACCAGGGTGCGGCCAACGCGTATGTTTTTACTAATACGAATGTGGGGCACCAATTTAATTTTTCTTTCCAGGCGCAGCAAAGTTTCAGAAACGGCTATTATTTAATGGCCGCTTACAATTACCTGGTGTCAGAAGATGCCAGTTCAATCTCTGCCGAAATATCCAGTGATGCATTTGATCGCAATCCGATTTTAAACAACGCTAATGGGGCCATTTCTTCTACGTCTTTGTATGGAAATACCCACCGCATTATTGTAGCTGGTATCCGTAAGTTTGAATACGGAAAAGGTAAATATGCAACGACTTTTTCGACTTTCCATTCATGGTCGTCAGGAAACAGATTTGCCTACGTGTATGGGGGTGATATTAATAATGACGGTACCGCCAGCAATGATCTGCTGTATGTGCCTATTGATGCGGAGATTGGCGCTATGGCCTTTAATCCGGATTACCGGGATGCATTGGGTAATATCCAAAGCCCGGCAGCGCAACAGCAGGCCTATAAAGCATTTATATCGCAGGATGAATACCTGAGTTCCCGCAGAGGAAAATATACAGAAAAGTATGAAGGTGAAACGCCGTGGTTCAACCAGTTGGATGTGCGTATTTTGCAGGATTTTAATTTTAACGTCGACAAGAAAATAAATACAATCCAGGTTAGCCTTGACTTTGTGAATTTTGGCAATCTGCTGAATAGCAATTGGGGAATAAGAAAATATGCAACTACTTCCGGATATTTTCAACCCATCTCTGTTGCGTATAACAATAATAATCCTGTGTACACTTTTGACCCTTCGCTTACTTCCACATTTACTACCAGTCCCGACCTGCCGTCACGCTGGCAAATGCAATTAGGATTGCGGTATATTTTTTAAAAAGAATAATTTGTATAAAGGGCTGATATGAGGCAGCCCTTTTTTTGGATATATGCTGATAAATCTTGAACCGTAAGGCATTTTGCAAGATGTAGCATTTCCATCTCAGTACTTTCCTAATTACAATAAAAAATGGTATTTTTTGAAAACACTTTTTTATGGAAGCGCAAAATTCACAGAGCCCCGACGAAGGATACGTTATATCTTACCAAACGCTGCGCAAAGCGGTGGGCATCGTGGGTATTGCACTTCCGGTAGTTTTAATCAGCGCGTTTGTTTTATTAAATCCCAATTGTTACCTCCCTCCTTCTCTCAGCCATTATTACTATACCAACCTGGGCACATGGTTTACGGGAACCCTTTGTGTCGTTGCATTTTTTATGTTTGCCTATAACGGCCCGCACAAAATTGATAAATATGCTTCCTTGATTGCGTGCATCTGCGCGCTGGGGGTCGCCTTTTGCCCGGCAAATACTTATTCAGACGCAGGAAAAAATTGCATCAGGGTAATCCTAAACGTTAGTGATACGAGGAATGCTTTGCACTATGGCTTCGCCGGCTTACTTTTTCTAACCCTGGCCTTTTTCTCGCTTTTCCTTTTCACTAAAACCTCCGGTGAAGTCACTAATGAAAAACGGGTGCGAAATGTGATCTACAAAGTTTGCGGCTGGGTCATTTTATTATCTATCGCAGGGATTGCAGTCCTTACCTTCATGGGTAAGAATCCTGACGTAGCAGACAGTCAACCTAACATTGCTACATATGTGCTTGAAACAATTGCTCTTGTTGCTTTCGGATTTTCCTGGCTAGTAAAAGGCGAAACTTTTTTCGCAGAAAGGAAGCCACATAGCTGATTAGGTCATTCCTCATCATAATCCGGCCTTCAGTATCAACAAGAAGATCTCGCGGGAAACTATTCGCTTTTTACAAATTGAAAAGTGTATTCGAAAGGTGGCAATATCAGGCCATAG
>JBDSPQ010000298.1:0-5422 GCA_039930305.1 Ginsengibacter sp.
CGCTACCCTTTACTTTCGATATATCGATGCCTTTATCTTCAGCAAGCTTTTTAGCGAGTGGCGATGCCTTTAGCCTGCTACCTTCTACCACAGACTGACTGTTTTCGGAAGCGCCCGTGCCATTTGACGGAGCAATTTCCTGCTTCTTTGCGGCAGGCACTTCTTCTTCTTTCTCGGTCACGGCGGGTTCCGCCTCTGTTCCATCATTGTTTTTCTCCGCCTCTATAAATGCGCTTACATCCGTACCTTTCTTACCTACTATGGCTATTATCCCGTTTACTTTAGCAGCCTCTCCGGCTTCTACACCAATATGCAGCAGCGTGCCTTCTTCGTATCCCACAACTTCCATGGTAGCCTTATCAGTTTCTACTTCAGCCAATACATCATCGCCTTTTACGGTATCACCTACTTTCTTATTCCATTGTACTATTTTGCCTTCAGTCATCGTATCGCTGAGCAAAGGCATGCGTATCACTTTTGCGTCTTTCGGCAACTCCGCAGACACTCCGGCCTTTTCCTTTTTTTCTGTTGAGGTTTTTTGATCAATACCTATAGCCTTCGGCGTATCTGTTATTTCTTCCTTTTTCTCGCCTACACCGCCTGCATTTTCTAATACTGATTTATAATCTTCGCCCTCTTTACCCACGACTGCCAGCACTCCTTCCACTGGTACTGACTTACCTTTTTCCACACCGATGTAGAGCAGTGTTCCTTCGTTATAACTTTCCAATTCCATGGTGGCTTTATCGGTTTCTACCTCAGCGAGCAGGTCGCCGGGCTTTATTTTATCACCCACCTTTTTGTGCCATTCCACTATCACGCCTTCGGTCATCGTGTCGCTCATTCTTGGCATTAATATCGCTTCCGCCATAGTATAGATTCTGTTTTGAAGTAAAATTAAGAGGTGAAATTAATGCAAAATCATCAAAAGCTTTCCGTGTAGAACGCGATTACAAGGCAGAGTTATTTTTTTTTAAAAGGTGGACCGAAAAATCCATGCTTTTTCAGGAAGAAGTTGCGTCGCCATAGGATGCAGCGCTGATTTCAATACCTCTTTCGTAAGAGGTTGGTGTAAAATTGAAAGCCTTTTCGAATTTGGTGGAATCAAAAATATAATCTGTATCGTACTGGTACAGCATTTCCTTCATTTCCCGCATAAGCTTTATAAAAACTCCGAGGAATCCGACCATGCCTTTCCCCACCATTGAATATTTTGGTTTGGCAGCAAATACCTTCGCAGAAATTCTGATTAGCTCTTTTCCGTTTAAAGGTGGCCTTGCCGTTGGCATATTCCACACCTGGTTCCACGCATCTTCGCTATTGGATAATATCCAAAGTGCTTCGCCACAGTCAGGACTGAATGTGAAGGAATGAACCACTTCATCATTCAATAACCACTGTGCCTTTTTCTTTTTGGCCAACTTATCAAAGACCATGATATTTAGCATGCTGGTTTTGCATTTCGGGCCATAAAAGTCGGCAGCTCGGGCAATCATCGCAGTAAGCTTGCCATTATGTACTTCGTTCATAAGCTGCTCTGCGAGTTGCCTGCGAACAACCCCTTTTTCACTCACGGGGTTGTAGGGTGTATCTTCCGTCATAGGACCGGAGACTGCTCCCAGCATATATACATTATCAAAAAATATGAGCCGGGCATTGTACTTTTTGCAAGCCTCGATCGTGTTGGTCATTATAAGGGGCCAGTGCTTTTTCCAGATCTCCAGATCGTATTTTAATCCAGGGCAAAGTAAAACGACCGAAGACCCTTTGATCACTTCGTCTGTTTGGTTTCTGCTGGTGAGATCTGCCGCCAGGGTAAGGCCTCCATAAATAGAATGAGGGTTGCGGCTCACAAGAGTAAAGGGTGTATTATTTTTGAAAAGAACTTTAGCAAATTCAGTAGCAATTGCGCCGCCGGCGCCAAGAATCGTATACATTTTAAAATATTGGGTTTTTAGTAATCAAGCTGAAGCCCTAAAGTGTCTTTTAATTTTTTTACCAGCGGATATTCCTCGATCATTCTTAGATATTGCTCTTTGGTTGACAAATGTTCGTTGGGTATTTCATGAACGATTTTATTATCTTCCAGAGTTACCTTGTAAATAAGAAGGCGATTGTTGAAATGCGCTTGTAAATGAGCAATCAACCCGGCCCTTTCGGCTTCAACAAATTTTTGCTGAATATTGTTCTCTGTTATTATTTCTATACAATTGTTATCGGTGATTTTCAGCTTTGCTGTTTTAAAATTGGTAACTCCTGAGTGATTATTATTTTTTTTAAGTTCTTCGATGTATTGCCCCCAGGCTACATATAATTCTTCCTCGTTCAATTCTTTTACCGCGTTACCATTCATTTTATTTTCAAGCGCTACCTGCTCCCGTATTTTGTCAAGTGCACTTATCTTTTTTATTTTTTGTAATGGTCGCCCGGTTTTCACCGCAGTATGATCTATGGGAGCCCGCTCCGGCGCTGGCTCCGCTTCCCGCTCTATTACAAGCCTGGCTCCTTCTTGTTTATCCGGAGCAGAAGTTGGCTCCTGTCTGTTTTCAGTTTTTTTATGAATTTTTTTCGGAACATTTTTTTCTTCTTTGGGAATATGTGCGACCGGAGAAAGGGATCTGAACGCTACCGGCTTGCTACTATCCAGTTGCTTTTTTTTACTAAGTCCGTCACCATTATCCACGAGTTCGATAGCTTGCTGCAGGTAACACAGTTTTATAAACGAAAGCTCTACATGCAATCTTTTATTTCTGGCCTGGCGATAATTGATTTCAGCCTCATTGAGCACGTTTAAAATACCAATTAACAAAGGGCCGCCGGTTTTCGCTGCAACATCCATGTAGCGCTGTTTAAAACCTTCTGATACCTCTAATAATATGGCTACCCTGGCATCTTTGCTTACGAGCAGGTTGCGAATGAATTCTGCAAAACCATTCAATACTAGGTCACCTTCAAAACCCTTTCGGTTGATCTCATCATACAACAGCAAAGCATCACTCACACTTTGGCCTTTAATGGCCTCCACCATGCGGAAATAATAATCTTCATCCAGAATATTCAGGTGCTCCAATGTGTTACTATAGGTAAGCTCGCCGTTTGTAAAACTTACAATCTTATCGAGTATACTTAGCGCGTCTCGCAGGCATCCCTCACTTTTCTGCGCAATAATATGAAGCGCGGTGTTGTCTGCGGTAATGTTTTCTTTCTCGCAGATTTCACGTAAATGATCAACCGTGTCATTATTGGTAATTCGTTTGAAATCAAAAATCTGGCAACGCGATAAGATTGTTGGAAGAATTTTATGCTTTTCAGTTGTCGCAAGAATGAATATGGCAAAAGGAGGCGGTTCTTCCAGGGTTTTTAGAAAAGCATTGAAGGCTGAGGTGCTTAACATGTGTACCTCATCTACTATATATACTTTATACTTTCCTGCCTGAGGTGCGAATCGTACCTGGTCTACCAGGGCCCGTATATCATCTACAGAATTATTGCTTGCGGCGTCCAGCTCGTGAATATTGAGTGAGGTACCGCTGTCAAATGATACACACGAATTGCAAACATTACAAGCCTCGCCCCCGGGCGTCCTGTTTTCACAATTAATGGTTTTCGCAAGAATCCTGGCACAAGTCGTTTTGCCGACGCCCCGGGGCCCGCAAAACAGGAATGCGTGCGCCAGCTGGTTGTTGCGAATGGCATTTTTTAAAGTAGTGGTAATGTGAGATTGCCCAACGACTGAATTAAAATTTTGAGGCCTGTATTTTCTTGCTGATACGATAAATTTATCCATAACGAAGTCGACAAATTTACGTCATTAGTACTAAAAATGAGACGGCGTTAATACAAAGACCGACAGGCAATATCCGGCGGGGAAAATAAATTAGTTGAGTACCGGGTGACGTTTAAATTCCTTCGACCTGTCGAATAAATAACGATAAGTGGTAAGTGTCCTGCTCTGTTTTGCTCCAAGATTTCTGGAAATGTTTAAGATCTTGGGATTAAAATCACCCTGCCACTGAAGCTCGAGTTCATCATACTGTTTTTTAGGTTGAATTACCTTAGAGCCTGCTACAATCATATAATAGTCTATACCCATTCCCTGGAATTCAGGAATGACGCCGAATACTATGCCGGTGAACTTATTACAAACCTTCCGGTATTTAAGCCATAGAAATTTAAGTTTTTCTATGAGGCCAAATTGCCCATCAAAGTATTTAAATATCTGGTTAAGCTCTGGCAAATTCACCCAAAAAGCAATCGGTTCATCATTATGATATACAAACCAAATCAGGTCTTCGTCCATCACTGGTTTCATCGATTTAAACAACTTAAAAGCGATTTCTTTGCTTAGGCTTTTATTCCCTTCGTGGTTTGCCCATGCTTTATTATAGACGGTACAAAAATCCGATGAAAATTTTTGCAGCTGTTTTTTATCGATTTGAATCGCTTTGTACTCTGGCAGCTCACTGTATTTCTGGTATTGCTCATCAAATTTATTATTGAGCGTAGTTTGTACAAACATGTGCCAGCATATTTGATTGTAAAAACCTTTGAAACCATAGTTTTCAAAAAGGTCTTTATAATATGGCGGATTATAGTTCATAAGATAGATGGGAGGCTTGAACCCTTCCACCACTAATCCCCACCACCTGTCGCGCTCTCCAAAATTTATAGGTCCGTCCATCGCCGCCATGCCCCGCTGCATCAGCCAGCTTTTAGCCACATCGAAAAGCATATCAGCCGCCTCCTGTTTATTTATACATTCAAAAAACCCCATGCCACCGGTAAGCTGTTCGTCCCCCTTATTTTTATATTTTTTATTCACAAAGGCTGAAACACGTCCAATTACCTTGCCTTCATCGTCCAGGAGGATCCACCGGCTGCATTCCCCAAAACGGAAGGCTTTATTTTTTTCAGGATCAAATACATCGTTTACATCTTTGTCAAGTGGACGCACATAGTTAGGATCAGCTAAGTATATTTCTTTAGTCACTTTCAAAAATTGCGCAGCAGCCTTCTTGTCTAAAACTTGTTGTAATTCCATTACCATCCGTTTATTCGAGAAAAGTACTACCAAAAAATATTGTTGCCAAAAAACCCCACATAAATTACAACCTATATTAGAGCCACGTGTTATTTTTTAAGGCATATTTATTGATTTGAGTATAATATAATTTAACATCAGTTATGGCGAAAAATAGTAAAAAATCAAAGAAGGACCCTTGTTGGGAAGGATTCGAACAGTTGGGTATGAAAGAAAAAAACGGAAAAAAAGTACCGGATTGTGTGCCTGAAAAAAAGAAGAAAAAGAATAAATAATTTATTAATCAATAAAAAGTAAAATTATGGCAGATTTACGATCAAAAAGAGTTGCTATCCTTACAGAGAATGGCTTTGAGGAAGTAGAATTAACCAGCCCGAAACA
>JBDSPQ010000299.1:0-4126 GCA_039930305.1 Ginsengibacter sp.
CCCCGCAGGCAATTCTTGCACACGAATTCGGTCACCATATTCAATTTCAATTAAATCTGTTTGAAGATGTAGAAAGCCCGGAAGCTACCCGCAGGACAGAGTTGATGGCTGATGCGTTTTCCGCTTATTATTTATCGCACGCAAGAGGCGCCTCTATGCAGTGGAAAAGGGTAAAACAATTTTTGGAAGTATTCTTTAATATTGGCGATTGCCAGTTTACCAACCCAGGTCATCATGGAACGCCTACTCAAAGAATGGCTGCTGCCGAATGGGCCTATCACGTGGCTGATGATGCACAAAAGCAGGGTCATATTCTTACAGCACAGGAGTTTGTTGCTTTGTTCGAAGCTCAACTCTCTGAGTTGGTTACACACTAAGATTAGGCTGATAGATAATTCAAAAGGGGCGAAATTTTTCGCCCCTTTATTTTTTGAAGATATTCTTGTAATAGTGTTAGTTGTCATTGACCTCTCTCGCGAAAATTTAGGATCCCCGCTTCACGATTACAAGCCGTTATTTTTGACGCCAAAATTTTTTAAATGATCAATTGAGGTGTGACCGAATGGTTTGCAAAAAATCATCCAGTTCAAAAGGCTTTTCAATGAAGTCATCAGCAGCGCATTCTGCGAGTGCTGTATGGTAGTCTGCATGTGCCGAAAATAAAATGATGGGTATTTTGTTAAGCTTTTTTAGCTCCCTGCAGATTTCTGTGCCTAATTTTCCCGGCAGGCGAATATCCAGTAAAATAAGATCGGGGCGATAGTGCAGAATGATATCCGGTACATCATAGCCTGAATCATGAGTCTGCACCAGGAAACCATTTGATGTTAGTATATATTTTACTACATCCAGGATACCGGGATCATCATCAACAACCAGTATTTTTTTCATCTAAATAAATATGTTAGTGCAAGGTAGTAATTTAAATTTTCAGGTTTATCCGTATGAAAATCGTAGCAATAAGGTTGGCACTTTTGTATATTCATTTCCCATCACGACAGGTGTGCCAATTTATTAATTTCTCTTCAATGAAAAGTTTTAGGGGTTACCTTTAATGTATAGGTACCTTAAACCAAAATGTACTACCCTTGCCCAACTCACTTGTGGCGCCAATTTCGCCATCGTGGCGTTTAATAATCTGCGAACAGATGTATAAGCCAAGACCCAGGCCCGAGTAATTTAATCCGGAGTGATCAGCACGCCAGTAACGATCAAAAAGATGAGGCAAATTGTGTGGCGGTATGCCCGGCCCCGTATCAGTTACAGCGACCTTGGCGAACTCGCCTTCTTTGGTAATCGACAGATAAATATTTCGCGATTCAGGAGCGTACTTCACCGCATTGTTCACGAAGTTTACCACTACCTGGTCTATCCGATGTTCATCAGCGTAGATTTCCAGTTGTTCATCACCCTGTACAGTCAGGGTATGCTTCCCATCTATTCTTACGTGGTTACAGCAAATATTCAGCATGTGCCAAATCGTGAACGTTGTTTTTTCCAGCGGTAGATTGCCGTCATTAAAACGTTGCACATTCAGCAGTTCATCCACCATTTTATTAATTTTTTCGGCACTCCTGGATGATGAATCGATCAGCTTGGGCACAATGACATTTGAAGGGTCGTCTTTATATCGTTCCAGCAATTGAAGATTTGCTTTTAGGCTGGTGAGGGGTGTTTTGAGTTCGTGGCTTACTACACCTAAAAATTCATCCTTCCTCTTATCAAATTCAATGCGTGGTGTAATATCCTGGGTTATGCCGATCAACCTGTTCCCGCTGCCGTTATCACTAATCATGATTTTCCCTGAGGCGCTTATCCAGTGCTGAGATCCATCCGGCCACAGCACCGGGTACTCGGCCTGGTAGATCGTATGGTTTATAGAAGATTCTTTGATTTTCTCTTGCACGTAATTCCTGTATTCAGGTAATATCGTCTGCATCAATTCCGGGAGATTAAAAATCTCGTTTTTCAAGCGGCCAAAATCTGCCTTGCATCGGTCGGTGCAGACCATAGTGCCAGTTTCTATATTCAAATCATAAGAACCCAATTGTCCTGCATCCAATGCGAGTTCTAATCGTTCATTAGTTTCACTTATCGCTTTCCTCGTATTCACCCCTTCAGTTACGTCAACAGCAACAACCATAATAGAATGGATCACCCCGGCAGCATCTTGCAAAGGCTCATAAACGAAATTGAAAAACAACTCTGTAAGTGTACCATGATAAGTAAACTCTGCTTTTTCTTCATTGCCATGGTAAGACTTTCCGGAAGTATATACATCATCAAGAATTTTCAAAAAACGTTGTTCTTTTAATTCCGGCAAAGCCACGTCAAGTGGTTTTTTTAAGATGGTTTCATCCTTGCCCCAGAGCTTTAATATCTGCTCATTGGCTACTTCAACCAGGAGTTCCTTTCCCCTTAGAATAGCGATTCCCACGGGAGCTTTTTGTACAGAAGTCCTAAATTTTGCTTCGCTGGTATTTAATTTTTTGTGCGCAGTTTCTAAATCGTCGAATGTTTTCTTCAATTCACTGTTCACCGTTCCCAGCTCTTTAATTTTTCGCCTCAGTTCTAATTTATCGACCACCTGTTGGGCAATGACTTTTAACGCCTGAACCTGCTGTTCTGTTAGCTCTCTGCTTTCATGGTCAATCACGCAAAGAGAACCCAGAGCAAATCCCTCGTTGTTGACGAGAGGTACTCCTGCGTAAAAAACGATATCAGGTTTTCCGGTTACGAGAGGATTATTTGAAAATCTTCGATCCAAACGGGCATCCGGTATTATTAAAACTTTTTCGGGTGATTCTATTGCATGTGCGCAGAAAGAATATTCTCTTGGCGTTTCACGTGCCGGCAACCCTATGTGTGATTTAAACCATTGCCTGTTGTCATCAACAAAACTAACCAGGGCAATGGGGGCGTTACAGATGGCGGAGGCAAGCAGTGTGAGGTCATCATAATCCTTTTCTTCCGCAGTGTCTAAAATGTGATAGGAATGCAACGCCGCAAGCCGCTCACTTTCTCCTGGCCGTAATGGAAACCCTGGTGAATCGTCGTTCATAGAATTGTTAGAAATAGGGAAAACGCAAAGGTATATTAATTGCGTGAACTCCTTGCTGGCAATAGGCATGGGGGTATCTCAAGTTGTCAGGCATGCAAACAAGGGATCTGTTATCCATATGATTAATATCTCGTGGAATAAAATCTAAAGTGCTTAAAAAGTTGCGTTAGCATTTTATACTTTGATAGCACCGCTAGCATGCTGCTAATTCAAAAGTTGCTTTTCACCGGATCATTTTCTCCATTATCTTTAGACACCTCAATCATTTGCTATGAATAAGCATTCTTGCCAATGTTTCCTGATTATTTTATTAGGAATAAATTTTAGACCATCTCAATCGCAAACTATTGGTACGTTTTCTTATGTAGCGCCAGGAACGCAATCACCGAGCCTTGTGCTGCCCACTACTCATACATTCCAAAGAATTATTAGGACAGGTGATATCCTTAATGACGCCACAATGGTAGCTGCAAACCTGGATTTCACAGCTTATGTTCCCATAAGCGGAAGTAGTACTGCCGGTTATCTTTCTGTTAATTCAGAGACGTTTCCTGCTAAGGTTGCTATAATGAATGTTACTTATGACACTCCTTCGAAACTTTGGCAAAAGAGCGCTAGCGGCAACGTGGCATTTTCCACAGGAGCAGGCTCAGACCTCGGTGCAGTTTCGGCATTTTGCTCCGGCGCCGTCACGCCGGCCAACACAGTTATGATAGGCGAAGAAAGCTTGCAAACGGGCGATGCAAACGGGGACGGATACGAGGACATCGGGTGGCTAGTCGAAATAGATCCTGCTACCAAATCCGTTGTTGACAATGATCCTTCTCACTCAGGAGCGGATAAGCTCTGGGCTGCCGGAAGGCAGGCGCACGAAAATGTCACTGTTAAGAGCGATGGCTCTGTCATGTACTGGGGCGCTGACCATCCTACTAACGGATATGTGTACAAGTTTGTTCCTGATGTGACAGGTAACTATTCCTCCGGCACTTTGTATGTGCTGGAAACGAATTCAGCAATTGTCAACAATCCGGGGCCATGGACAGGCATATGGAAGGTGGTTCCCAA
>JBDSPQ010000300.1:0-2915 GCA_039930305.1 Ginsengibacter sp.
GTTTTTGGCGAGGCCTGGTAGCTAACTGTTTTTAAAGCAATGAACACGTACCTGTCCAGCAGGAACATAATGAAAAGGATAATTAAAACTCCAATTGGTGAGCGCATAATATTGATCGGATATTTAGCCTTAAAAATTTATGAATTCAGTAAGTTGTTCGTTGATAGCTGCCAGCGTGTCTTCGTTCAGCCTTCCTTTTTTGTCAATTACTTTGTCGATTACTGAAATCGGTAACTTATTGTAATGTACATGCATTTTCAGGTAATGAAGGCAAGCAGCAAGATGATCCATTCCTCTAAGGTTTCCGGCTCGTCCCGTTGATACTCCTGTAAGCAGGGCTTTCTTCCCCCACCATGCTCGCCTGATGTCACTCGTGTCTATCATGGCTTTAAGTACTCCGGGAAATGAACCGTTGTACTCGGGCATCACGATGATGAATTTAGAAGTCGGAAACAAAATTTCATTTTCTACCTTGATAAAATGTTCATCATGATGAAGTACATCAAAATCTTTAAGGGAGAAAATGGTTGCGTCTACATGCTTCTCGCCAAGCATCCTCGCATATTCCGCGGCAACCTTTTCAGTTAAACTGTCCGCCCTGTTGGTGCCACTTATAATTGTATACATGGAAACAATTTGCCCGTCTGATGCAGAAGATATCGAAATTTCAATATGTGAGTATTTAGGGGATTAATAAAACGCATTTATTAGCCGATTGTTCCCTAATATTATACCTAATAATTAAATTTGCCATTCTGGCACAAAGATTTTTTACGTTTGATAAGGTTGAAAATTATTGCTGCCTTTATTAGTGAAACCATCATACTTTAGTTTTATGACTACTTTAGCACGATTACAGAATGTAGATCTATGAAAAAGGGAATTCGTCTGAAAGTGTTTCGAATAAAAATTGTGGCAAATAAATATGGGTAAAATAATAGGAATAGCAAATCAAAAAGGTGGCGTAGGAAAAACAACCACTGCAATAAATCTTGCAGCGAGCCTTGCAGTACTTGAGTTCAAAACACTGTTGGTAGATGCAGACCCGCAAGCAAACTCTACAACAGGTGTAGGATTCAATCTTCAGAACATCAATACAGGCCTCTACGATTGTATGGTAAATAATACCCCGGCGAAGGATGTCATCCTGAAAACGGAGATTCCTAACCTTGACCTCATGCCATCTCACATCGACCTGGTAGGTGCTGAAATAGAGATGATCAACTATCCCGATCGTGAAAGTGTGCTAAAGAATATTTTAAGAGAAATAAAAGATCAATACGAATTCATCATAATTGATTGTTCGCCTTCACTTGGACTAATAACGGTAAATGCCCTTACGGCTGCTGAAAGCGTGCTCGTACCAGTACAGGCCGAGTTTTTCGCACTGGAAGGCCTGGGGAAACTCCTGAACACCATTAAGATTGTTCAAAACAGGCTGAATCCCAATCTGGAGATCGAGGGACTGCTGATGACTATGTATGACGGGCGTTTGCGCCTGTGCAACCAGGTAGTCAATGAAGTCAGGAGACATTTTGAGGAGCTTGTTTTCACCAGCATCATACACCGCAACACGCGGCTGAGCGAGGCTCCGAGCTTCGGCAAACCAGCCATTCTGTATGATGCGGAGAGCAAAGGCGCTATTAATTACCTGAATCTTGCAAAAGAGATCCTGCAAAGAAACGGCAAAACGAAAATGACCAGGAAAGAAAAATTAATGGAAGAACCCGGCATGTAATCTTGTTGACAATAGAATTTTTTAGGAAAACAAAATGACGACACCCAATAAAAAAGACGCTTTAGGCAAAGGAATCAGATCATTATTACAAAATATTGATTCAGACCTTCACACTACCACCAACAACCTGATTAGTGAAGCAAAAGAAAGATCATCCTCACTAAACCAGCGTATTCCCCTGCACCTGATTGAGCCCAATCCGGAGCAGCCCAGGCATGACTTTGACGAGACGTCCCTCAGTGAACTTGCTGCCTCGGTTAAGATTCATAATATTATTCAACCCCTTACCGTAACACGCCTTGGAAATGGAAAATATAGGATAATTGCGGGCGAACGCCGGTTTCGCGCGGCAAAAATTGCGGGCCTTGCTGACGTACCTGTATATGTGCGGGAAGCCAGTGACTCTAAAGTGCTGGAACTGGCACTGCTGGAAAACCTGCAAAGAGAAGACCTTAACGCCATGGAGATCGCCCTGAGCTATAAACACCTTATGGACGACCTGGAATATTCACAGGAGCAACTTGCCGAGAGAATGGGTAAGGAAAGAAGTACAGTTACCAATTACATTCGTCTTTTAAAGTTACCCCCGGATATCCAGGCAGCCGTGCGAAATAACATTATCAGCATGGGCCATGCAAGGGCTTTAATAAATGTTGACAAAATAGAAAAACAACTTTTTATTTATAATGAGATCAAGAATAAAGAACTTTCTGTGCGACAAACGGAAGACCTTGTGCGAAAGCTTTACGCACCTCCGAAAGAGGGTGTTAATAATTCGGTAAAACAAAAGCTCCCTCCCGCCCTCAAGCAAATTGAAGATAATTTAGCATCTTACTTCAGCACAAAAGTGAAGATGACTCAAACAAAAAAAGGAACCGGCAGCATTACCCTGGAATTTTATTCACCTAAAGAATTGAACGCCATCCTGGAAAAAATGCAGGTTACCGTGGATTAAGCTTATGCTTCAAAAATCATTTCTCCTTCTTTTATACTCAATCATATTCGGAGGGTCGTGTTTACACGTCGCAGCCCAGAAAATTACCGATACTACGATCACGGATACTACCCATAGAATTGATGTGCCGACTGCACCGGAAGATACACTCCTTATACGCGCAAGTGCAGCTGCAGCAGATACAACAGGTAAAAATCTCCTGGCGCTTGACACTGCCACCAG
>JBDSPQ010000301.1:0-2774 GCA_039930305.1 Ginsengibacter sp.
TGACATTTTTTTTTAGTGATGAGTATGATTAGGTGTTTTTGCAAAGCGAAAAATTTGTGCAAGAGAAACAACAAGTTAACAAATGCCTGCAGAAATACAAAAGCTTAGTCAAAATTCATGAGCTAAATATTCATAATCCAGTAGATTTACAATGATTCTTTAAGCCAGCTCTATGCCTAAATACTTTCCATTTATTTTATTAGCGGCGTTTCTCCTGTCCTGCAATAGCGGAAAATATGCTGCGACAAACAAAATGTACCGGAAACAAGCAAAGGCTTTTTCTAAAATAATAGGGGAAGCTCCGCTGCAAGACACTTACACTGCGTCTTACGGTTGGGTAGGAACAACCAACTTCGGAATGCGCAAGCCGAACTTCGTAATCATCCACCACACGGCCCAGAATTCCTGCGAGCAAACCTTGCAAACTTTTACCCTCCCAAGAACGCAGGTAAGTGCTCACTATGTAATTTGTAAAGATGGCACAGTGCATCATATGTTGAACGATTACCTGAGGGCGTGGCATGCAGGAGCAGGCTCCTGGGGAAATGATCGCGATATTAATTCATCTTCTGTGGGAATAGAATTGGATAATAATGGATTTGATTCTTTTCCGCCGGCACAATTGAATAGTTTACTAACGCTATTGGCTACACTTAAAAAATTGTATAGTATTCCACAGCCTAATTTTATAGGCCATGCAGATATAGCGCCTACTAGGAAGAATGACCCAAACGTACAATTTCCCTGGCAACTGCTATCTCAAAACGGATTTGGATTATGGTATGATGATACGACGGATTTGAGCGTTCCACCAGATTTTAATAATCTCCAGGCTCTACGGATTATTGGCTATTCCCTGAAAGACACATCCGCCGCTATTGTTGCTTTTAAAAGACATTTTCTTATGCAGGATAGCAGTAGTTATATTAATGACAACGAGCGAAAAATCTTGTTTGATGTGATGCGGAAATACCAATAATCACAGACGTTACTGTTTCAGGAACGGAGCTGAAGAAATTCTTTGCCCATTTAAAAAGATTGTTGCCTGGTATCGGCCAGGCGCAATACTGTTGAGCTGCAAAACTTTAGTTTGCGCTCCCAGGTCTACATTAAACGACTCCCCACTTACCAGCCTACCTGCGATATCGGTAATTTGAATTTTCATTTTTCCCGCCTCACTGGCATTAAAGCCTAAGGTGGCCGATGTAGAAATGATGTTAGGTTGAATTTTTAAAATTGCGGTCCTGCTTTCCTTATTTTCGCTAACAGCTACTTTGGAATAAGAAGTATTGCCGTCGGCATCCGTAATTTTTAAACGGTAATAGTTAGACCCTTCCGACGGATTGCTGTCGCTGAAGTCAAAAGGGGCGGCACATCTTGCTTGTGTTTCTATAGCATTATAAATGCCGCTAAAATCTCTGGCATTTTTAGAGCGCTCTACCTGGAAAGTAACAGAAGTCGAAAGGCAGTTGACTTGCCAGTGGATTAGATTAGCATTCGCCGAACTCTTAACCATGAAATCGTGCAAAGTAACTGGAAGTGCTATGTCAAGTGAATTCCTCGGCGCCGGTGGAAATAAAGCAAAATCAGTTGAATTGTTATTGCCATCCGAAGCAAAATTTTTCCTGGAAAGTGCTGATTGCATAGTATGTGTTGCAGCGGGGGAAGTTTCGACACACGAGATATTTTGACCATACCCGATGATATCTAATATGCTGCCTGCGGGAGATGTACAAATGGGTGTGACTACTTGATCTTTCTGTACCAGGGCAACGATCCCTTTAGTTGATGAAATATCAAACGCAGCTTCAGCATCCGCTGCCGGAAGCCCGGCGCCTGTGATGCCGTCTGCTTTGCCCTTTACCAGGAACCAATGATTGGCTTTGATAATACCCGAAAGGGAAATCAGGGGATTGGAAGCTTCCTCTGAAGCTCCATACCAAATGCCAAAGTTATCAAGGGAGATCGGGGCTCCGGACAAATTAAAAAGAACGATATAATCATTTTTATAAACAGCACCCACTTCTCCTCCACCTCCATACACCTCGGCAATCACCAGCGTAGTACTCTGCGCCTCGCAAAAAATCGAGTTGAAGACAAGAAGTAAACAGATTAATAATTTCATATAGTTGTGAGTGCGTCCGTTTATAAAGTTATTCTTTATTTCCAACCGGGCATTTTATTGATGGTAGCCGGAATACGGCATTGGCTAATTAATTATCTAACGAAAAAACCGGCCATATAGATGCAAAAAAGCCCCCTCACTTTACTGAGGAGGCTCCCATTTACCTGAACCACTGCTTAGTTCATCACAGCTTTCCGGTGAATTCCTTCACCAATCTCTTCAATTACTTTTTTGTTAAATGCATTTAAGTCTTTCGGGCTGCGACTGGTTACGAGGCCTTTGTCTACTACTACTTCTTTATCTACCCAGTTCACGCCAGCGTTAATCAAATCGGTCTTTACTGACGGATAAGAAGTCATCGTTCTGCCTTTCAGTAAGCCTGTTTCTATCAACAGCTGGGGGCCATGGCATATTGCCGCCACAGGTTTGCCCGATTTCAGAAAGTCCGTTGCGAATTGCACGCAATCGGCATTCGCCCGCATTTTATCAGGATTAAGTACGCCGCCAGGTATTACCAACGCATCATAATCATCGATGTCAGCATCGCTAAGTTCCACGTCCACATCCAGCTCTATGGACCAATGATCATGATCCCAGGCTTTTACTTTTTTATTTTTGGGGGAAATTATATCTACCTCTATCCCTGCAT
>JBDSPQ010000302.1:0-7194 GCA_039930305.1 Ginsengibacter sp.
ATACGCGGCGGCGTACCGGTTTTTAGCCGGGCAGTTTCAAAACCCCAGCTAACGAGTTGTTCAGTAATTCCTATTGAGGCCCGTTCTGCCATTCTTCCACCCTTTGCCTGCTTCTCGCCAATGTGTATTACCCCATTTAAGAAGGTTCCATTGGTAAGGACCACACACTTGGAAAGTATCTCATGGCCTAGAGACGTTTTAACTCCCTTTACAGAATTGTCTTTTTTTAGCAAACCCACGACAGAGTCCTGATAGAAGTGGAGCGTTGGGATACTTTCGAGGTAGTTTCTCCATTGAATTGAAAAAAGTTGTCGATCAGCTTGTGCTCTTGGACTCCACATCGCTGGCCCCTTGCTTTTATTAAGCATCCTAAATTGAAGCAGGGAGGTATCAGTCACTATTCCTGAAAAGCCACCTAATGCATCTATTTCTCGTACAATTTGGCCTTTGGCTATTCCTCCCATCGCAGGGTTGCAGCTCATTTGGGCCATAGTTTGCATATTCATCGTAACAAGTAATACACGCCCTCCCATTTTTGCCGCCGCCGCCGCTGCTTCGCAGCCAGCATGACCGGCTCCAACTATAATCACTTCATATTTTGGGAACATATTAGTCGCTTAAGTTTGTTTCACGTGAAACGGGCTATTCATAATGAGGCCTGATATAGATCCAAATAAAAATCCTCACGAGCACTCATATTCTTTTTCGATTTTTTAGAAATATCCTGATATCCACAGAGATGCAAAATCCCGTGAATCATTACTCGCCGTAGCTCAATGTCAAAGGACTGTTTGAATATATCAGCATTTTCCCGCACTCTTTCGACGCTTATGAAGATTTCCGAAATAATACCCGAAAATTTAGCATTAAGTGAAAAGGTAAGAATGTCCGTAAAGGTATCGTGACCGAGAAATTCCTTGTTTAACTTTAACAATTCTTCGTCAGATGTTAAAATAAAAGTTAAGGACCGAAACTCGTATCCCTCAATTAAAAAAATTTTTTTAGCTAAGTCGACAAATTTTTTGTCCTTCTTCCAGCCTGAAACAACCCCATGATTTTTAAAAGAAATTTTGTTCAATTATAGTTTTTCTAAAATCGCAATATATTAATGATAATCAATTATATATTTACTTTTTTAGTAAAGAATGATTAAATTATCGAAAGTTGAGATTGGCACAAAAGTAAAAATTAAGTCATTTGAAAATGACGAAATCATTTTGAAGCTAATGGAAATGGGATGCCTTCCGGAGGAAGAATTAACCGTGTGGAAAAAAGCTCCCTGGGGAGACCCCATTTATATTATAGTTTCTGGCTATTCGCTGAGTTTGAGGGTAGACGAGGCGGAAAAAATTAATGTTGAAATTATTTAAGCTTATACACTAAATTATTTAAATTTGAAAATTGGGCTTTATTTTGGTTCTTTCAACCCTGTCCACAACGGGCATCTTATTATTGCAAATCATTTTGTAAATTTCTCGGATCTTTCCCAAATTTGGTTCGTCATATCTCCTCAGAATCCCTTAAAAAAATCACGTGCTCTTCTCAACGAGCAGCATCGCAAACATTTAATTGATTTATCGATTGAAGGTGAAAATAAATTAAGGACTTCCAATGTAGAATTCAAAATGCCCAAACCATCTTATACGATTGATACGCTGACTTATTTAAGAGACTTATACCCGGAAAACAACTTTGCAATTATAATGGGTAGTGACAGTTTCATCAATATCAACAGATGGAAAAATTATCAATTATTATTAGAAAAATATTTTATTTACATATATGAACGGCCAGGATTTAAAATGGCCTCTGCTAATGCTAACAATAATAAACTTGCAATAGCAAAAGCTCCTTTGCTCGATATTTCGAGTACGCGTATACGTGAGTTGATAAAGGATCGGAAATCGATACGCTACCTGGTTCCCGATGTTGTTAACGCCGAGATCGAATCCCATCAATATTATCAATAGATTAAAATAATATGCCTAAAAGCAGGCAACCAATAACAATTATAGGAGATTTTATTCTTGTAAAAGTCAGTAAACAAAACGTAGTGATTATCACAAAAATATTTAACAAGCTTACTGTGTTAAAATCCGTGACAGAAATATCTTTTAGCAGATAAAGAAAGGCCGCCCACATTATTCCAACCACAACAGCGTTAATACCTTCTAGGGCGCGGAAAATAACCACGAAGCGCTTCAAATTATTCCAAATAGGGTAAAAAAAGAGCACAAGTAAAGCGCTGGGTAGAAAGATAAAAATGCATCCTATTATGCACCCCAACAATTGTTTATTTTTCCCTTCTGACCGAAGAACCATGCCCCCTGTATAAGCAGAGACAGAAAAGACCGGGCCAGGTATTGCCCTTACCAACCCCCATCCGGTAAGGAATTCTTCTTTGGTTATGGATTTCGTTTTTTCACGTACTACATATTGCTCATACATCATGGGCATTAATACATCCCCGCCGCCAAAAACGAGGCTACCAAAGCGGTACACATTCTCTGATAAGTTGAAAGATCTGCGATTTTCCCATTGATTTTTTCGGGCAGTTTCGCTTAATAGGCCTAATATTATAAAGATTGTCACGAAAAGCCAGATGTTTGTCCACTTAATCTTTTTCGATTTTATATTGTTTTTCTCTGGAATTCGCTTGTTGCTAAAATTGGTTACGATCCCCCCCAAAATTATTAATATTGGGAAAACCCAGGGAGTTTTAAAAAGAAGGAAAGTGGAAAAGGCGCCAACCACCATTATCATGTAAGTGATAGTATTACTTACCGATATCTTATACATTTTGTAGGCGGCAAAGGCTATAAATCCAACAGCCATTGGCTGCACGTAGCTGAAAAGATCCAGCCGAACATGAAAGGTGTTGATGTAGTGTACGAGGAAAGAAAAGGAACCCATGACCAGGCTAGCAGGGAGTATCCAAATAATCAGTGTGACAACCGCTAATGGTACGCCGCCTCTTTTATAACCAATAAGTGTTAAGATTTGCGTAGACGTGGCTCCGGGAAGCAGCTGGCAAAAAGCAAGATATTCCATTAATTCTTCTTTGGTAATATCCTTTCTATCTTCCACAAAAGTTTTAATCATCATGCCAAGATGGCCCTGTGGCCCGCCAAAAGCCGAAAAAGTATATAACAAAACTGATTTTAAATAAGAAATGTGCCTTTTGAATACCATTGCAATTTTGCTTACCATTATTGGCAGTGATTAATAAATCATCTTCTTTTGTGTTTTATTTTTGGAGGCATGTTGGCCACAAGATAATACGATGTTATCAATGCGAAATCCTGAGGATATAAGACCTATTTTTTTAAACCAATTTCCCGAAGTCTCTCATTTAAATATTCTCCCGCCAAAATATCTTTGTAGGCTTTTACACTGCTTTCATTTACACAACTTGCAAGAACTGCAAGGCTCATTGCTGATTTTGGATGAAGGAAAAAAGGTATTGAAAACCTGGAAGTGTGCCATAACTCTCTTGGGGGATTAACCACCCTGTGGGTTGTGCTTTTCAATCTGTTATTGGTCAATCTTTGCAGCATGTCACCTACATTTACTACAATTTGATCGGGAAGAGAAGTAACATCTACCCATTCATTTTTCTTGGTAAGAATTTGCAATCCATCTGCCGATGCGCCAACCAGTAAGGTGATCAGGTTGATGTCTTCGTGCTGTTCTGCCCGGATGGCACTTTTAGGTTCAATAGTTATGGGAGGATAATGAATCGCCCTGACAATAGAATTCCCTTCTTCGATAAATTGATCAAAATAATTCTCATCTAATCCAAGAAAGAGTGCAATAGCTTGCAACAGATATTTTCCGGACTGCTCAAATGCCCGGTATGCCAGGAAAAGAGTTTTATCAAAACCTGGTATATCTTCCACAGCTACATTGTCGGGATATTCAGGTTTTAATCTGTGGTTGGCTGAAACGACCTGCCCATATTGAAAAAATTCTTTTAAATCGGGGTTATCACTGCCCTTCGCATGTTCTTTTCCAAACGAGGTATAACCACGTTGGCCGGCGAGCTCGGGCATTTCATAATTTCTCTTCTTCTCCAAAGGAAGGGAAAAAAACTGCTGAACATCCTTATACAAATTAGCAATAAGGCTTCCGGGAATACCATGGTTTTTGACCGCTACAAAACCCACTTCTTCGAAGGCTTTACCCAATTTTTCTACAAAACTTTGCTTTTTATCCGCATTGCCCGAGGTAAAATTTTCCAGGTCTATAACCGGTATCTCCATCATTTTATTTTTTTCATTACAAACTTGTGAATGTAGTTTTGTTGATGACAAATTACAAAAGTAATTACTTATTGAAGGGTTTGCCCCTCCTTTTTTATTTTATCAGCCTCCTTAATATTTTCGGATGCTCCTTTGGTAAATCTTTACCGTCTGCTACGATGTTGTCTGCAACCGAACCAATTTACAATAACCTCCAATTTTGGGCTGCACATCCGGGAAAAACTGATCCCTCAGATCGTGTGCCCCAAGATCTAAAAAATGAAATCCGGGACACTCTTGCCGATGTGTTTTTCATTCACCCTACAACGTATACGGAAGGAGCCAGGTCGATGGGATGGAATGCAAACATCAATGATCAAAAGCTAAATGACAAGACGGATAATACTTCTATCTTATATCAGGCAAGTGTTTTCAATGAATATTCCAGGGTCTTTGCGCCAAGATACCGGCAAGCTAATTTAAAAGCCTTCTTTGCAAATGGGGAAGACTCTGCTAAAATTGCACTGGAAATTGCTTATTCTGATGTAAAAAAAGCTTTTCAATATTACCTTGATCATTTCAATAATGGGCGTCCTATTATTATAGCCTCACACAGCCAGGGCACGCTTCATGCGGCGCGGTTGCTCAAAGATTTATTTGAAAATAAACCCCTATATAAGCAATTAGTTTGTGCGTATATTATTGGTTTACCAGTATTTGAAAATTATTTTTCAGGTCTCAAACCCTGTATAACAGCGTCTCAGACAGGCTGCATAGTAAGTTGGAGAACTTTCCTTGAAGGCTATCAACCAGCATATATTGATAAAGAAAAAGGCAAGGCGATAGTAATAAATCCCCTCACCTGGACAACAGATACCTTGCAAGTTGAAGCAAGTTTAAATGAAGGTGGCATTCTTAGAAATTTTGATAAAGTGATTCCTGAAATGGTTAGTACACAAATTCATGGAAATATTTTATGGTCGAGCAAACCTCGTTTCTTTGGTAGTATTTTTTTGAAAACTAAAAATTATCATATAGCGGATTATAACTTGTTTTATAAGAATATTCGCGAAAATACTGGCGTGAGAATAAAAGCTTTCCTGGCAAAATAATGAAAGCCCTTTTAGAAATTAAAACTCCGCATTCTTAGGGAATCGTGGGAAAGGAATGACATCACGAATATTTGTCATACCGGTAACAAATTGGATCAATCTTTCAAAACCCAATCCAAAACCTGCATGAGGGCAGGAACCAAATCTCCTTGTATCTAAGTACCAATTGAGCTCATCTAAAGGAATGTTCATTTCTTTCATCCGCCCTATAAGTTTATCTAACCTCTCTTCTCTTTGCGACCCGCCAACTATTTCTCCTATTCCCGGGGCCAGGATATCCATTGCAGCGACCGTTTTTCCGTCATCATTCTGACGCATGTAGAATGCTTTGATATCTTTTGGGTAATTGATAAGTATCACCGGCTTTT
Source organism: Ginsengibacter sp. (assembly GCA_039930305.1). Classification (GTDB taxonomy): domain Bacteria; phylum Bacteroidota; class Bacteroidia; order Chitinophagales; family Chitinophagaceae; genus Ginsengibacter. The sequence continues at coordinate 5,722 of JBDSPQ010000302.1, forward strand.
TAAAATGCTTTTCTACAAGAAATCGTTCATGTTCACTCTGCAGATCAATACCCCATTGATCAATTGGGTACTGAAATTTCTTTTTCCTGTTATGACTGCTATTCTTTAAGATATCAATAGCTTCTGTGTAAGTAAGCCTTTCGAAATCATTTCGTACCACGAATTCTAATTTTTCGATTAATCCCATCTCATTTCTTTCATGCTGTGGTTTCTGTTTTTCTTCATCAAGTAGTCTTTGGGCTAAAAAGAGGAGGTCATTTTTGCTATTTTCAAGTATGTAGCTAATTAAATATTTTATAAAAGCTTCCGCAAGGTTCATATCATCTTCCAGATCAGAGAAAGCCATTTCGGGTTCTATCATCCAAAATTCCGCAAGGTGCCTCGCAGTATTTGAATTCTCCGCCCTGAAAGTTGGCCCAAAGGTGTAGACGTCTCCCAAAGCAAGTGCGCCTAACTCCGCTTCCAATTGTCCGCTCACCGTTAAATTGGTTGGTCTTCCGAAAAAATCCTCTTTATAATTGATGCTTCCGTCTTCATTTTTTGCTGGATTAGTGAGGTCAAAATTTGTTACATGAAAAGTTTCACCAGCCCCCTCGGCATCTGAAGCAGTAATTACGGGCGTATGTAAGTAAACAAAGCCCTCATCATTAAAAAATTTATGAACAGCAAATGCAAGCGCATGGCGTATACGAAATACGGCTCCAAACGTATTAGTGCGGAATCTCAGATGGGCAATCTCCCTTAAAAACTCAAGACTATGCTTCTTGGGTTGAAGCGGGAAATGTTCAGGATCGCTATCGCCAATAATTTCTATATTATCAGCCTTTACCTCAACAGACTGTCCTTTACCCAGGGAAGTAATAAGATGCCCACTTACTTTCAGAGCTGCACCGGTAGTTATTCTCTTCAATAGATTTTCATCAAATTTTCCTAATTCTGCCACGACCTGCAAGTTATTATTCGTACTTCCGTCGTTAAGTGCAATAAACTGATTATTCCTAAACGTACGGACCCAACCCATTACCGTAATAGCGGTGTCTATTTTCTGGTCCTCCAGTAAAGACTTTATTCGCGATCTAACATTAAACATTTGCTAATAATCTAAGTGTGCAAATATAATTCAGACAATACAGCAGCTTATAAAAAATCCTGTCACGTGTTATGGTTAAATATTTAGCGGTTATCCGCGAAATATTTCATTTTATTATAAATTTGGCGTATCATTGCAGCAGAAAGCTGACTGGTTCTCCTTTACTACGGTCTCTCTTTGCAATAGAATCCATTCCATATAAATCATCAAAATTTAGATTTTCACAACTTTCAAGATTCTCTAGACTATTAATCTACACGTCACTTTATGTATGACATTTTACAACTGAACGATATGCTCGTTCCGGAACTGCTCGACATAGCAGAACAACAAGATATTTCCAATGCAAAAAAATTAGAAAAACAGGAGTTGATTTATAAAAT
>JBDSPQ010000303.1:0-5381 GCA_039930305.1 Ginsengibacter sp.
GTTTTCAGTGTTATTGTGTATCGGTACGTTTCGTAAAGGCGAATATAGATACTTTATTTCATTTTTGTAAGGCATTTAAAACGTAAAGATGGCAGGATCTTTTTTTTTGCAAACCATTCACAAATTAACACGTTCACTTAGTTCATCAGATTCGTTTACAAACATTATTTGCCTACTCCTAAAGACCGAAAAGATTAATACAGGCCATTTTCAATCGATCTTTACGGGGTAAAGTCATCTCTTCTATAATACAATATCTAACCTTATAGTCCGTTCATATTTATCAAAGTTTGAATCCCCCTAAGAAGTGTTTCCATATTATTTGGAGGCTAATATGGAAAGGTCAAATTATTTGTTCAAAAAAATATGAATCTTTGCATGCATTACCAGAAGCTGCTTATTTCATATTTTATTGCCCTTTTGAATAAAAAAATTATTTTTACAACCCCAAATACTTATTTCTTATAAAGTCTATCTCTACCTAACCAAGCAACATTAGCACATGAAAAAAGTAACTTTGAGATTAACGGCATTGGCCATGCTGGTGGGGATGAATTTTGTCGTTAACGCACAAAGCACTACCACAAATTCCATAAATGTAGTAACCACTGCTGTTCCATTTTTGAGAATTTCGCCGGACGCGCGTTCAGGAGGTATGGGAGATGTAGGCATCGCCACCATTCCCGATGCGAATTCTTCTTTCTGGAACCAAGCTAAACTACCATTTGCGCATAGTAAGTCTTCAATTGCCGTTTCATACACGCCCTGGCTAAAAGGGTTGGATCTGAATGATGTTTATCTTGCATCAGCAGCAGGATATTATCAGTTGGACGAACTTCAGGCTATTTCAGCATCACTGAGATACTTCAGTCTTGGCAACATTCAATTCACTGATAATCTCGGAAATGACCTTCAAACATACAGACCCCGTGAATTTGCATTCGATGCGGGTTATTCCAGGAAATTATCAGATCAGCTTAGCATTGGCATCGCCTTAAGATATATTAATTCAAACCTTGCCAGTGGCCAGTCTGCGAGTGGGTCTACATATAGAACCGGCAATTCTGTTGCAGGGGATCTTTCTATTTTCCATGATGGGACCGCTAATAGTTCTGATGGCTCCGGATTTAACTGGGGCGTAACCCTTTCCAACCTGGGCGCGAAAATTTCATATACAAACGATGCTTCCGAAAAGGATTTTATTCCGGCAAATCTTGGATTGGGTTTGGCCTATGTTAAAGCATTTGACGAGACCAATAAAATTACTTTCGGCCTTGACGTTAATAAATTACTTGTACCTACACCTCCGGCCCTCGGCGATTCAGCGGGGCTTGCCAATTATCACAGCAAAGGTGTCGTGGGCAGTTGGTTCAGTTCATTCGGAGATGCACCCGGCGGGTTCAGTGAAGAGCTCAAAGAGTTCCAGGTTTCAGTGGGAGCAGAATATATGTACAATGACCAGTTTGCTTTTAGGGCAGGGTATTTTTATGAAGCGCCAACGAAAGGTGATCGTAAATATTTTACTATTGGAGCAGGATTGAATTACAATATGTTCGGCTTAAATTTCTCTTACCTGGTGCCTTCAGGTAACGGTATCAATAGAAATCCTTTATCGAATACTTTAAGGTTCAGTCTTATTTTCAACCTTGATAAATCATCTGCCGTAGGTGATGTTCAATAGATGACAGAAACGCCCCGGAACCTTCGTTACAATTCTTGCCTGCTTCTGACAGCTATATTGTTCATATTTGACAATGCAGTTTAGCTGGATAAGTTTAAATAAATAAACCATGCCATTTAGAATAGGTTTTGGGATAGATTTTCATCAGTTGGTGAAAGGTCGTGAATTATGGATCGGTGGCGTTTCTGTGCCACATACTTCCGGCGCGTTAGGCCATAGCGATGCTGATGTACTGCTTCATGCCATTTGCGATGCTATGCTTGGTGCCGCGTGTCTTGGCGATATCGGTTTACACTTTCCGGACACCTCCGAAGAATATGAAAATATTGATAGTAAGATTTTATTAAAAAAAACTTTCGACCTAATAACCCAGTCAGGATTCGAAATAGGAAACATTGACTCAACCGTTTGCCTTGAAAAACCAAAGCTCCAGGGCTACATCGTTTCAATGCGAAAGGTTATAGCGGAAATAATCTCCTGTGATGAAAATGCTGTTTCTATAAAAGCCACTACTTCTGAGAAAATGGGATTTGTTGGCAGAGAAGAAGGCATTGCAGCCTATGCCACGGTTTTACTTGAAAAGCTATAGGTGCCAGGCGTCACGATATTTACACAATCAACTTCTCAAAAATATGCCGCGTTCGGTATGCCGACCTTATCTTTGCGACCATGCAAAAATTGGAAATCAGGATCATTAACCACTCCCGGAATAGCTTACCCGAATATGCAACAAGTGGTTCAGCCGGTTTGGATTTAAAAGCAAATATTGAAGATGCGATAATATTGAAGCCGTTGGAAAGAAGATTAATCCCCACAGGTATTTTTATTGAGCTTCCCAAAGGCTATGAAGCACAGGTACGACCGCGAAGCGGCCTTGCTATCAGGCACGGAATTACGTGTTTGAATTCTCCCGGAACGGTCGACAGCGATTACCGTGGCGAGCTTAAAGTAATTCTAATAAACTTATCAGACGAGGATTTTGTAATTAACAATGGTGAGCGCATAGCCCAGGTAGTTATATCCAGATTTGAAAGGGTTAAATGGATTGCTGTTGCTGAATTAGAAAATTCGGACCGCGGCACAGGCGGGTTTGGACATACGGGCACATAAATCTTAAACTAAAAAAATGCAGGAAATTTTGAAAATATGGTTTGCAAGTATAGCAGTAATATTTATGGTAAGTGCATGCAGGTCGACAAAAAAACTGAATACAGCCGTGAACCAAAAAGACACGACCATTTCAATTGACGGTTCCGCACGCAAGGATGATTCTCTTGCTGCCGCGACAAATGTATTAAAGGCCCTGAAGAATCATAAAATCGATTACAATACTTTTAGCGCTAAAATAAAGGTGGAGTATGAAGACAGCAAGGGAAAACAGCCTGAATTTAATGCTTTTATAAGAATGAAAAAAGACAGTATTATTTGGGTATCTGTCAGCGCGACTTTTTTAAGCATTGAAGCTTTCAAGATCCTTATTACCCCGGATAGCATAGTGATCGTAAATAAGCTGGATAAACAAGTAGAATATCATCCTTTTAAGTACATGGAAGACATTACACACATCCCCATGAACTTTTCAATACTCCAGGATTTGCTCGTAGGTAACCCAATATATGTTGGAGACAGTGTTGTTGCATATCGTCAAACTGAAAATCATATTTTAATTTCTACTGTGGGTGATTTTTTTAAAAATCTCATAACGGTATCTGCGGATAATAATCTTATAGAGAGGTGCAAACTTGATGACTTAGATGTAAATCAAAACAGAACTGCAGACATTACCTACGGAGATTATGAAAAGGTCACGAAGAGTTATTTTGCTACTTCACGCGAGATTACTGTCGCAGAAAAAACAAAAGTTGATATCAATCTTTCTTATAAGCAATACGAGTTTAACAAGGAATTATCATACAAGTTTATAATTCCGTCGGGATATAGGATGAAATGATTGTTATTTTAATAATCACCGATCTGTATTTAAAAATTGAATTGATGCAAAAGCGATTTTTTTTCCTGGTTATTTTTCTTTCATTTTTAGTTGGAGGATTTGCACAACAGCCGGAAGATAAAGACGCTCTTCAGAGAGAGCGTGAAAAATTAAAAAAGGAAATTGATGACACGGAGAAGGCATTGGCACAGGTAAGAAAAACCGCCAAAGTAAACATCGGCGGACTAACGCTTATAAATAAGAAAATCGATCTTCAGGGAAATGTTATTCAAAATATTAGCGGTGAAATACAAAACCTGAACAATAATATTTATTCGTCTCAAAAGGAGATCAATAAAATGGCCAGAGTGTTGGACACATTAAAAGTGGAATACGGCAAAAGCATGGTATATGCGTATATGAACAGGAGTAATTATGATTTTCTGAATTTTATTTTTGCAGCCTCAAGCTTTAACGATGCTATCAAAAGAATCACCTATTTGAAATCATATCGTAACTATAGGGAAATGCAGGCTGAAAACATATTACGAACACAACAAATGCTGGAAGATCGTATAGAAATATTATCAGGAACAAAAAAGAAGAAGAATGTAGTGTTGCAGGAGCGTGACAAGGAATTAACCCTTCTCGAAAAACAACAACAGGAAAAACAAATAATAGTAGATAAGATAAAAGGCCAGCAAAAGGAATTAACGGCGCAAGTAAATGCTAAGAGGAAACAGGATGCGAAGCTGCGGAATATGATTTCTGCCATGATAAAAAGGGAAATCCAGCTTGCCCGTGCTGAAGCAGCAAAAAAAGAAAAGGAAAGATTAGCTGCCTTAAAAAAGAGTAATGCCAACTCCTCATCAAATAATACAGCATCAAATAATGCAACGACTGCAACGGCGAAAGCGCCTGTTGAAAGAAAGGCGAATACAAGCGTGCTAGTAACTACCGAAGCGGAGAAAGCATTAGACGCTAACTTCGAACGCAACCGCGGTGCACTACCCTGGCCTGCTACGGGTTTTATTATTGCACATTTCGGTGGGAATAAATTACCAGGAGGCATTGACTATGATAACCCTGGTGTAACCATAGGCACCAAAATTGGTGAAACAGTAAAGGCCGTGTTTGACGGTGAAGTTACCCTGGTAAGTTATATTGAAGACAAACAGGCCATCTTTTTAAAACATGGAAAATATTTTACTGTCTATAGTAACTTGGGATCAGCAAGTGTACAGAGAGGCAATATGGTGAAGACTGGCCAAACCATTGGTAAAGCCGCTGCCAATGATGAAGGACAGGGACAGGTAGATTTTATCCTGATGAAAGAAAGTGACAACGTGAATCCCGAACAGTGGTTGCGTAAATAATGCCTGGCAGCTTTCATGAAACTTCCTTCATAATGGAAGCCAGCACTTTTTGATAAAGATTCTCGTACTCCGGCACTATTTTATCAATATCAAATTCGCTTGCCTGTTTCAAAGCATTCTTTTTCATTTGCTGAAATGCCTCTTCGTCAGCAAAAAGACCCATAATCTTTTTACTCATGTCTTCTACATTTCCTACGTCGCTTAAAAAGCCGGTAACCCCATCAATATTTATCTCAGGTAAACCGCCCGCGTTTGTCGATACGACCGGTACGCCGGCTGCCATAGCTTCCAAAGCCACGAGTCCGAAACTTTCATATTCACTTGGTAAAATAAACAAATCAGTGATGGCCAGGATATCTTCCATCTGCTCCTGTCTGCCCAGGAATCTGATATC
>JBDSPQ010000304.1:0-3608 GCA_039930305.1 Ginsengibacter sp.
CTCCCGTGGTTAGCGCCACCGTTGTATGCAAAGATCTTTGTGTTGTCAGAGGATTTTCAAAAAGGGTTGCAAAACCGTAGTGTGCTAATTTGGTTAATTGAGGAAGCGGGTAAGCGGCTGAATTCATTGATATTATCGGTTAATCATTTATTGTATATCTAAATTATTCCAAAAAGCATATTGAAAAATGTATATGTTGAAGAAACTTATACACAATTGTGGATAGCGCGAAAAGATGATAAAATGTTATATCCCTTAAGCTTCAACTTGATTAGATTTTATACCGTCTTAGGTTCCACTGATCGGGTAAAAGTTTACGGAACCAAAACTTTTGATTCATGCAGGGTAATGCTGAACACTTCGGTGAGTTCGCTTTTGCCGCGCAATTTCGTTTCCGTTACTTTTTGAAAAATATAATGCGGTTTTTCGCTCATCAATTCATCATAAACCTTTTTGGTGATCAAAAGTTTTTCGCCAAAAAAATTGCAAAGATCAACTACCCGGGAAGTAGTATTTAATACATTACCGTGGTAGGCTATTTCTTTTTTGAAGTCCCCAATCTCTACGACGGTCACCATCCCGATACTCATGCCCGCTTTAAACTCCGGCACAACGCCATAATTGCTGGTATAATAATCTGCCTTAGACAACAGTTTGTTGTGAAATGACCAAAATGCTTCAACACATTGTGTTACTCTTTTTATTTTTGATCGTTCCCAGGTAAATACAACTTCGTCACCTACGTATTGGTATATCTCTGTTCCATATTTCATCACTACGTCCAGATCAGCATAGCAATCTTTTATAAAATGACTGTACGATAAATGGCCAAGCTTTTCTGCAATGCTTGTAGAAGATTTTAGGTCGATAAACATGAAAATGCGGTACTCTTCTTTGGGAGTATAAAACTTGCCAGTAATAAGCTTAATAAAATTTCGGCGGCCAATCAGCTTGATAATTTCTATAAGGAAGGCAAAGAATAAATTTGCAATTAGAACATAGAAATTAAAAACAAAGGTGGCCGGCGAATTTAGGAATGCCCAAAAGTTGCCGCCGGAGATGATAAGGTAGAATGCCAGGGCAAATATCGTGATTACAATTAGCTGGATCACAAAAATCCTTATAAGTTGTATTGGCAGGGGAATACTCACCTTCAGATTCTTTTCGAATAAATATTGAAGGGAGCCAAAAATCAAACCCGGCGCCAACGAAAAAACAGGAAGAAGTAAAACGAAATGCTTTAATGGAACATTTACACCATTCACGCCTGCAACGCCGACCTGCCTCATCATGTAAAAAAAGATGGATGCGAAAAACCAGCCAGCGGTGTAAAATTGTATATGCTGAAACCATTTACTCAAAACCGATGCTTTTTTAATTGTAAAATATAAGAAAGATCAAAGAGGAATATTTATTTCAAATCTAAAAATAAAGGATTCATGTTTATATTCGTAACTAGTTATGCATACTTTCATTCCAGGCAATTTACTTTAACCAACAATGTTATCATATCATGGCAGAAACTGAACAGAAAATCCTTTCATTAGATATAGGCGGATCCAACATCAAAGGGACAGTATTAAACGGAGATGGAGAATTCATTCGCGAATACCAGAAACTGCCAACCCCTCAGCCATCAACGCCCGGAAAAGTGATGGATGTGATAAGGGAGTTGGCCGCTGCTTTTCCGGAATATGATAAAGTGTCCATAGGTTTTCCAGGATTTATAAAAAATGGTGTCGTGAAGACTGCCCCCAATCTTGGTACCACAGAATGGGCCGAATTCAACCTGCAGAGAAATATCGAAATGTTACTGGGTAAACCTGCGATCGTTATCAACGATGCGGACCTACAGGCCCTCGCGGTAGTAAGTGGCAAAGGGCTGGAAATGGTAGTGACTCTGGGCACCGGTTTCGGGACTGCAATTGTGAATGATGGTTTTCTGATACCGCATTTGGAAGTGGCGCATCATCCCATTACCAAAAAGAAGGATTATGATGCCTATATCGGGGAAGCTGAGTTGTTAAGGATAGGGAAAAAGAAATGGAATAAAAGAATGATGAAGGTAATAGAAATTTTAAAAGTGGTTTTTAATTATGATATTTTATATATCAGTGGCGGTAACGCCGATAAGCTTGATTTCAAGCTTGACCAAAATGTAGTGATAGTTGGCAACAGGGATGGCATTAAAGGTGGCGCCGCTCTTTGGAAACAAAATGGTGGAGCTAATGATGCTTCCCATTCTGTTTTATCATCAATAACTTAAAAAATAAATTGTCCTGATGAAAGTTGGAATTGCTGCAGATCATGGAGGCTTTGAGCTCAAACAGTTGGTAAGGGAATACCTGGAAAAGCAAAGTTATCATGTGATAGATTTCGGGGCCTATTTGAATAATTCCACGGATGATTATCCCGATTTCGTAATACCGTTGGCAAAAGCGGTGGCGGATAATACTACAGACAGGGGCATCGCCATTTGCGGCAGTGGTGTTGGTGCTTGTATAGCGGCGAACAAAGTGCCGGGAGTGAGAGCCGCCCTTATTCAAGATCATTTTTCAGCACACCAGGGTGTGGAAGACGATAACATGAACTTAATTTGCATTGGTGGACGGGTAACGGGGATCATGGCAGCATTGGAACTTATTAAAGCTTTTTTGGAAGCCAATTTCTCCGGCGCGGAGCGGCACAAAAGGAGGTTGCAAAAAATAAAGCTGCTTGAGGATACAAAAAATTAAAGACTAATGAAACCAAATTATAAGATTTTATTTTCTGATATCGGCGGAGTATTGCTTAGCAATGGCTGGCCACATGAAGCACGACAGGCGGCAGCCGAAAAATTCCGCTTAGATTTTAATGAGATGACTGGCCTTCATAATTTTATTTTTAATGTTTTTGAGATTGGCAAAGTTTCTCTGGATGAATATCTTTCCACAGTGGTGTTCAATCACCAACGTGATTTCTCACGGGAAGAATTTTGGGAATTTATGTTATCACAATCCTGCGAGCTGCCGCAAATGCTTCCGTGGCTTGTAGACTGGAAGCGAAGAAATCCTGCCGTTAAAATAATTTCCATTAATAATGAGGCGCGGGATTTGAATAATTACAGAATAAAGAAATTCCGGTTGCACGACTTTTTTGATGCTTTTGTTTCGTCCTGTGAAGTGGGTATGCGAAAGCCTGATCCTGGCATTTTCAGGTTGGCCCTGGGCATAGCACAAGCGGCGCCTGAAGAGTGTCTCTATTTTGATGACCGCGAGATGCTGGTAGCTGCGGCCAGGAAAGAAGGCATACATGCACATCATCATGAAAATTTTAAGACTACTTGTAAAATTATCGAGGATGCTTTTAGCTGAAGCAAAATTTAATCTTCAAGTGGAACCCTTCCTCAATCATTATCCCGCTGAGGCGAGACGCCATTATCCCGCTCCATGCAATCTTTTTTCCATTTTCTGATCCTGGTGAATGGCAACTTCAAAAGATAAACGATACTCAGTTCATTTTTGTCAGCGTAGGAAGGCACGCCTATTACCACATCTTCTTGCGAAATGTTCAGCTTTGCTGTTTTGTGAAGCCTGTCCCAGAAAGAGAATATTGAAGAAAAATTGCTG
>JBDSPQ010000305.1:0-10620 GCA_039930305.1 Ginsengibacter sp.
CGAAACAATCCTAAGAATATTTTAGCGGTGGGTAAAAAGGCCTTGATGATGCACGAAAAAACCCACGAAAGTATCAGAACTGTAAGGCCGCTAAAAGATGGAGTAATAGCTGATTTTAACGCTGCCGAGCTTATGATCAGGGAGATGATTAAAAAGATTTATGCAAAAAAGCCCTGGTTTCCTCCTAGCTGGAGAATGATGATTTGCATCCCCAGCAGTATTACCGAAGTAGAAAAGCGTGCCGTACGAGACAGTGCAGAACAAGCCGGCGCAAAGGAAGTATACCTTCTACACGAACCAATGGCAGCCGCACTCGGTATAGGAATTGACGTAGAAGAGCCTGTAGGCAACATGATAATCGACATTGGTGGCGGTACCACAGGCATTACAGTCATTGCCCTTGCTGGCATCGTTTGTGATCAATCCATACGCATTGCAGGAGATGAATTTACGGCAGATATTATGGAGGCTTTACGACGTTATCATAGCTTGCTGATTGGCGAGCGCACTGCCGAACAAATTAAAATTCAGATAGGATCGGCAATGAAGGATATTGACAATCCGCCCGACGATATGCCGGTAAATGGGAGAGATCTCGTTACGGGTATACCCAAGCAAATAATGGTGAGCTACCAGGAAATAGCGGAAGCGCTCGATAAATCCATATTTAAAATAGAAGAAGGGATTCTGAAAGCACTGGAAACAACGCCGCCAGAACTTGCATCTGATATCTACCGGCGTGGCATGTATCTTACCGGAGGGGGGGCTTTGCTACGTGGCCTTGACAAGAGATTAGCCGCAAAAATAAAATTACCGGTTCATATTGCCGATGATCCGTTAAAAAGTGTAGTAAGGGGAACTGGTCTTGCTTTAAAACACTATGACAGGTATCCATTTGTTATGCGTTAAACCTTTGCCTGACTTGCCAACCGGCTTAATTCTCAACAATTTTTATGTATATTTCTATCTAACTTGTAAGACCAGTCTGTAAAATTTACAGGGTGAGCAGCCTACTATGCGTAACATTTTTCTTTTCATCCGGATATATTTCAATTTTCTTTTTTTCCTCTTCCTGCTGGGCATTTCTTTGTTCATGTTGTTTCGCTACAATCGTTTTCATAACGCAGTATATTCCGGAATTGCCAATGAATTTTCAGGTAGGATAAATAAACAATACAATACCATTGAGTACTATTTTCAACTAAAAAAAACCAATGATTCACTTGTGAAAGCAAATGAGAAGTTATATAACAGGTTGAAATCAGATTTTGATATGGCTGATACTTCATCAGCACTGGCAGTTGATACCCTGCGAATTGATTCCCTAACCCAGGTCCGCCGGTTCATGTATATGCAGGCAAAGGTGGTAGGCAATTCCGTGGCCGCTCAAAACAATTTTATTCAACTACATAGGGGAGCCGACCAGGATGTTACAGGAGATCTGGGGGTGATCGATATAAACAATTCCGTGGTAGGCACTACTATGGATGTGAGTAAAAACTTTAGTGTAGTAATGAGCCTTTTGAATGTGCAAAGTAATGTAAGTGCCAAGCTCAAAAAAAGTGGGGAAACCGGCAGTGTTGTATGGGATGGCAAAGAAACAAATGTGGTGATGCTGAAAGATATTTCCAAAGTGGTAAAAGTTGCCAAAGGTGATACAGTGATTACCAGTGGATTCTCTGAAAAATTTCCGTATGGCTTAATGATAGGAACAGTGACGGATGTAGTCAACGATAAATCCCTGAGCCATTATATTATTAAAGTAAAGACATCGGCCAATTTTTACAATCTTCAATATGTGTATGTAATTAATAATCTCCAGAAAGACGAAGCGCGTGAGCTGCTAAACAAGGTGAAGAAACGAAATGAGTAATCTCGTAAAAAATATTGTCCGTTTTTCATTGTTCATCCTGGTGCAGGTGTTTGTGCTCAACAATGTGCCTCCCTTGCACCATTTAGTAAGTCCTTATATTTATTACCTCTTTATTTTGTGGCTCCCTTTTAAGCTGGGTAGAAAAAGCGTGATGACCCTTGCTTTTCTGCTTGGTTTCGTTTTGGATTGTTTTACAAAAACCTATGGGTTGCACGCAGCCTGCTGCGTCGTAATTGCCTACCTGAGGCCGTTTCTTATTAATCTGCTCATCTCACAGGAAGGGGCGGAGAGTAACTATAATGAACCATCTATAAAAAGCATGGGATTTACTCCTTACTTCACTTACATTGCCATCCTTACCCTTGTACATCATACATTTTTATTTTTTATTCAAGCATTACAAACGGGAGGGTATTTGTATTTTATAATCAAGACATTATTCGCTACTGCGCTTAGCATGCTGTTAATTTTCCTGACTGAGCTTTTGATTGTGAGAAAACAAAGATTTAAAACTAATACAGTATAGACATATTATTTTTGTAGAGTTTCCGTTTTTCATAATCACCTCTCTAAACCGGTTAAAGTCTGTGCCTGCGTTTCACCAATCCCGAAAGAATGTAATAATGTTCATGTTCCTGCTCATGGGACTGATCATTATCGCGCAGCTTTTTAATCTTCAGGTGATCAATACCAAGTATTCCATTCTTGCCGATGAACAGGGAAAATTTAGAAAGGTGGTTTATCCTGATCGCGGAATTTTATTTGATCGCAAAGGCAAAGCGATTTTAAGAAATACCGTTATTTATGATCTGATGGTTACCCCAGGGAAAATCAGGGGAATGAATCTGGATACTTCTGCACTTTGCCGGGTTCTGGATATTGATACTGCTGAATTTAAGAAAAGAATTCTTACCGCTATTATAAAAAACAGAAGCTACAGGGTTTCGGTTTTTGAAGCATTGCTTTCTGAATCAAAGATTGCGAAATTGAATGAAAGCATGTACAAATTTGTTCCTGCCTTTTATTTGCAGGAGCGTCCTATCAGGGATTATCCCTTTAATGCGGCCGGCAATATTTTAGGCTATCTATCCGAAGTTGATTCATCTTTTTTAAAGAGACACGAAGGAGAGGGATATCAAATGGGAGACTACGCGGGCAAGACCGGACTTGAACGAAGTTATGAGAGGGTGTTAATGGGGCAACGCGGAATCGAGTTTTGGAAAAGGGATAACAAAAACCGTCTTACGGATAGACTTGAAAAAGGTAAATATGATACAGCAGCAATTCCTGGCCAGAATATGCATATGTCGCTCGATATACAATTGCAGATGCTCGGTGAGCACTTAATGGAAAACAAAATCGGAGCCATCGTTGCAATCGACCCAAAGACAGGAGGGATATTATCGATGGTCAGCAGCCCTACATACCAGCCGGACTTGCTTACAGGCTCAGAAAGAAAAAAACATTTTGGAGAATTGTTTCTTGATCCGCGAAAGCCAATGATCAACCGAACGGTTAATGCCTATTATTCTCCCGGATCTACATTTAAAACCCTTCAGGGATTGATTGGCTTACAGGAAGGGGTTATCACTACTTCAACCCGCTTCCTTTGCACCGGCGCATTTTATGGATGCAGTGGGCGAATGGGTTGCCTTGACCCCGGCTATTTCAATCTTAAAGAAGCGATAACGGTATCCTGTAATACTTATTTCGCCAATGTCATGCAGCGTTCTATCAATAATCCTATCTATGGTTCTGTCGATAGCAGCCTGAAGGTTTGGGACAATTATATGTATGCGTTCGGGCTTGGACATAAGCTGGGTGTAGATATACCCTCGGAAAAATCAGGATCTATTCCGACACCCAGAACGTATAATAAAATTTATGGCGAAGGTCACTGGAATTTCTGCACTTTTAGATCTGTTAGTATTGGGCAGGGAGAAGTGCTGGTAACCCCAATCCAGGTGGCGAATGAAATGTCTTACCTGGCTAACAAAGGCTGGTACATCACTCCCCATCTTGTAGACTCTATAGACGGCGGCGACACCTATGGCATGCTGGATTCTTTTAAGACTAGGCACAAGGCTCTTACGATACCCGATACGCTCTTCAATGCTGTACACGATGGTATGCAGGGAGTAATGGAAAGAGGCACAGGTGCAGCGGCCAAGGTCCCAGGGATTGTAGTTTGCGGCAAGACCGGCACCGTGGAGAATTATTATAAAGGTGTCAAACAAAAATCCCACGCATTCTTTGCAGCTTTTGCTCCGAGGGATAATCCCCGGATTGCTATCGCTGTTATTTTTGAAAATGCAGGTTTTGGAGCAGCATCCGCAGCACCCATTGCCAGTTTAATGATTGAACAGTATTTAAATGACTCGATTGCTGGTGATGAGAGAAAAGCCAAAGTTGAAGCACTTGCCAAGCTGAACCTGATGCCTGCCCGAATTTACCAGGAAATCCGTTATCATGATTCTTTAATACACTCGAAGGATAAAACCTACCTGGTTGAAAAAGGCTATATCAAGTCATTGAAAGATAGTATGGGTATAGAAAATGATGATGAAACAGAAGCCCTGGAAAAACTGAAAAAATCAAAAGAAAAGGAATTGCGTGACAGCTTGCCGATAAATAAAAACAGGACTACTATAAACGATAGTGTAAACGCGCTTTTACCAGAAAATCAAAAAAGACGAATCCAGGCCGATTCATTTAAATAATTTGTTGTATAGATGCGTAATGAAGCAGTAATAACAAAAGGTGTTGATTGGGTAATTATCTGGATGTATATCTTATTTGTGGCCATTGGCCTGTTATGTATTTTTTCAGTGGAATACCATAACAATGAAAATATCCTGAGCAATATCGCCGGCCTAAAAAAAAATTATGCCAGGCAGTTGTTATTTATTGGAATTTCGGTAGTGGTAGCCATTTTCATTTTGCTCACAGACAGTAAATTTTTTACTGCCACAGCCAATTTAGGATATGTGTTAGGAATTCTTCTGTTGCTTGCTACGTTTGTCCTTGGGAAAAATATTAATGGTTCAAAATCATGGATTCCACTTGGTTTTTTTAATCTGCAACCGGTTGAAACGTGTAAAATCTTTGCTGCTTTAGCCCTATCAAAATACTTATCAAGACCGGAAACTAACTTTGAGAAGTCCCGTTCCCAACTCATTGCAGCAGCATTGGTTTTAACTCCCGCTGCATTTTCAATTTTGCAAAATGAAACCGGATTGGCCCTGGTGTATTTCGCTTTCCTTATACCGATGTACCGGGAAGGCTTGCCGGCAGTCTATTTGATAATTGGATTTTCGCTGGCTATATTGGTAGTGGCTACTATTTTGGTAGAGAAAAATACATTGGCGATCATCTTAACTGCTATAGCTATTATCTCTGTGATCTTTATGCGCCGAACAATTAAACGGGACAAAGGCGTGCTGTTTATGATATTAGCAGTTTGGGTATTATGTGTGAGCATACAAAGATTTGCTGTGCCCTATATTTTTAAAGATGTGTTGCAACCATACCAGGTAGAAAGAATATTAAACACTTTCGGTGTTGATTACGTTCCTTATGATGAATCAGAGGCACAGAAACTGGATGAGCAAAAGATAAAAGAACTTGAAAGGGAAAAAAAGCAAAAGAAGGCCAAAGAAAATTACAACGTTAAGCAGTCCAAAATTGCGATAGGTTCCGGAGGACTTTTTGGAAAAGGCTTTTTAAAAGGAACTCAAACCCAGGGAGATTTTGTTCCCGAACAGCATACTGACTTTATTTTTACGTCCGTTGGGGAAAATTTTGGATTTTGGGGAAGTAGCTTTGTTATTATATTGTACATGTTGCTCCTGCTTAGAATAGTTTTCTTAGCAGAACGGCAGCGAAGTACTTTTAGCCGGGTTTATGCATACAGCCTGGCCGCCATCTTATTTTTTCATGTTTCCATAAATATCTGCATGACGATAGGGTTAGCACCGGTAATCGGCATCACCCTGCCGCTCTTAAGCTACGGCGGCTCTTCGCTGCTTACTTTTACAATATTAGTTTTTATATTAGTTCGGTTGGATGCAGACAGGCAAATGGTGCTTAGATAGCCTGGTGCGGTTCGATTGGAGCGATTGGTGATCAACTGTTTTTCTTTCCCTTAAAATAATATTATTTATGAAAATATTTCCATTGAGTGAAGGTTCTTTCACTGTAGACCAAACCAAACAAGTTGTTCCTTTTAACACTGGGGATGATGATTTGGAAACTCGGCCAAAAGGCAGCATCCTTGTAGAAATTCAGCCGTTTGCCATTGTAACGTCTAAAGATATTTTGGTAATAGACACCGGGCTCGGTTTTAAAGGTGCTGATAAAAAAATGCAGATTCATGTCAGTTTAGCGAAGAATGGAATCAATGCTTCAGATGTAACAAAAGTTCTCGTTTCACATCTTCATAAAGATCATTCCGGGGGGATTTTACAGGAGGACAAAAAGACGCTCGCTTTTGAAAATGCGCAATATTATATAAATGAAAATGAATGGAATTTTGCAAAAGAAAAGGGCTTGCCGTCGTTTATACCGGAAGACTATTCCAGACTTGGCGAAAGCAAGCAACTTGTTTTAACTAATGAAAGTGGAAAAATCGATTCATACATTGAGTATGAAGTAACCGGGGGGCATAGCCCTTACCACCAGGTTTTTAAAATAAAAGAAGGCGAGGAGATTATCTTCTTTGGTGGCGATGTTGCTCCGCAACTACAGCAAATGAAAAATCGATTTAAAGCCAAATATGATTTCGATAGCACCAAAGCAATGGAACTTCGAAATGAGTGGTGGAAGAAAGGAGAAAAGGAGAATTGGACATTCCTGTTTTACCACGATATCAAGTATCCAATATATTCGCATTCATGATTAAAATAAAAAAGGCCTGCCCTAAAAAGGGCCGGCCGTTGCTAACCTATGAAAAACACCTAAGCACAAAAGTAGGAAAAATTTAATTTCTCCAACTTATTGATGCCTTAATAATTTTAAAGCCTTGTCTAATTTCTTTTAAAGGAGGTTATTATTTATTTAACGGGGATGTTTATTTAGTTTCTGGGGACCTTTATTTTTGAGTCTTTGGATCAAAACGGATCTAAAATCTCTTTCCGCATTGAATAGCTTATTAAGCTTTTGCTGCCCGATCACTTTTTCGAAGGAAGGTTTATATTTCTTTCGGATGTTAAGTAGCTGCTCGTCACCCTTTAAGACATCCCCTTTCTGAATTCCATGAATCTCCTGGTCGTATTGATTATAAACGGGCCAGAATTTCTCGGCTTCGCTTGTCGTAAGATTCAATTTTTGGGTAATGAAGGCTATTTTCAAAGCCTTTATCTTTTCTCCGGTAGGGTCCTCATCCTGGGCATGAAGCTGGGAGAGTCCTGATAAAAAAATAAAAAATATTAGTACAATTTTCTTCATCATTGGTGTTTTAATTGGAACTGCCTCCTTTGTCCAGAGAATTCAAATAAGAATTTAATGCGTTTTCATCCTTGAGATAATCCGTTTCCGAAGGCAATTCGCTGAGGTCTGTATTACGTACCAGAAGTTCATTATCCATTACATTACCATTACTTTTCAGGTATTGAATAATATCCTCCTCACTTAACCTGGCAATACCTGCATCAATTTGACCTTCTGTTTTAAATTGAAAAGATTTTTTTATATAATCCGGAATGGTGGAAGAGTGATTACTTGCGATTTGAATTTGGGTATTATCAGATTTGTCATTAAAAATCTGTAAAGAGCTGAAGGCAATAACTCCCGTTACTACAGCCGCCGCAGCTATTTGAAGCCATGTACGACGAGGCTTCATCATTATTACTTTTCCGCCAACAGGTGCCACCCCTCGTTGTACGGAGCCGGCAAAACTTTCAAAATAGCCATCTGGGACGGTAAAAGTATTTTTGCCTCTGAGTGACGAAAGTAACGGTGAAATCCCGGAAATTTCTTCTGTCACAGTCAGGGGATACAACTCCCGGATTTTGGCTAAAATATTATTGCTTAGATTCTCAAAATAGCCATCCGGAACCTCATGCACATTTGCTTTTACAGACTCAAAATCATCTGGAGCCATATTGACGATAGAAGCTAGCATGCGTTCACTTAAATTCTCAAAATATCCCTCAGGAACCTGAAAAACATTCACTCTTTGCATGCCACTTAGAAAGGGAGCAATAGTTTTTAATTCTGTTAATATTTCGTTTGCGCTTTTCATTGCAGTTCATCTGACTGAATGCGAGGTGTTAAGTTTAATGATTTAAAATAAAATCCTCTATTTTTTTGGCCGCATGATGATAACTGGCTTTGAGAGCGCCCTCACTGGTATCCAGCACTTTGCTCATTTGCTCATAGGGCATTTCATCGTAATATCTGAGATTAAAAACAATTCGCTGTTTTTCAGGTAAATTTTGAATACCAAGCTGTAATTTCCACTCTAGCTTGTTCGCATCGAAATTTGTATCACTTTTTAGCTTATTACTTAGCCCGTTCTCCACATCGCTTAGTGATATTGATTGCCGCTTTTTCTGTTGGGCAATAAAGGTGAGGCATTCATTGGTAGCTATGCGGTAAAGCCAGGTGTAGAGTTGGCTGTCCTCCCGAAAGTTTTCCAACCCTTTCCATACCTTAATAAACATGTTTTGTAAAACATCATTTGCGTCTTCATGATTTATTACCATCCTGCGTGTATGCCAATATAGCTTTTCCTGGTATTTTTTTATAATACTGCTAAAAGCTTTCTCTTTAGTTGCAGGATCCTTAAAATCTCTTAATAACTCCTGGTCATCTGCCTGATTGATCATAATAATATTTCTCAGCGGCAAAAATAAAGAACCAAGCTAAGATGCCTTACATTTTTGATGGTTTAAAATCAACTGGCCGGTAATGTTTAGTTAAAAAGGTAGCATTTTCATCAATTCTTTTATGCCGGCAGTTAAAAATGTCTTTTTCGGAAGTGTGTTCAATAACCTGTATTCTTCAGTGATAGTCGTCTGGTTATCTAAAAATTTAAGTACCAAAAAAGCATCATTTTCCTGGAACAGGATAGAAAAGATTTTCTTTCCTGTCATAATTTTTTTTGACAGAATATGTAGTAGCGTACTATCATAAAAATCAAATCGGCTTAAAGTCTTTTTTATTTCTGGTATTAGTTTGTCTTGGTTTAATTTCTCCACCACAAGCGTTGCCTGTTTTTGGATAAACTGAAAAGTATAGCCGGTAGAGGCTTTTGTTTGTCCACCCGCAGTTCCAATATTATACATCCCATTAAAATAATGAGGAAAAAATGCATTTGTCATAGGTATTACGCCAAACTCTTCATTAACGATCGTGTAATTTTTTAGAGACAGATTTCGATCACAATATTCTTGCAATGCTTTATCATAATCCTGAGAGTCTAACAATTTTTCAGAAAACAGGGTATACTCGATCAATGCGCGGGTGGACGATAGGGGCAAGATGTAGAAGAAAGTAGTCCCATGGATCTGTGACGTGCGGAAATCCATTAATGTGGCCTCTTCCGGATGAAAAAAAGGCACTGGGGTTTCTACAATCCAACCCTTGAAGTGCTGAAGGAGATAAAATTTATTTTTGGCAGCCTTTGGCGGGCTAAATATTGAATTAAAAATAATTACTTCTTTTCTGAAAGCTAAATCCTGACCATTGTAGAAGACTCTATTAGAGCTTACATTTTCTCCAAAAGAAATGTTTCCATAGATAACGTCAATGTTATCTTGCTGCCTGATTCTTTTGAAACAGAAGTTGTAAAAATCAATTCCGCGGATCATTTTATAGGTATAGGGATCTATATCCAGAGCAATTGTCAGGTCATCGGTTTTGAAATTTAGATTATGCCATTTTTTGAAAACTATTTCATCGAAAAAGCCTGCATCTTTTTCCCAGAAACACCATGTCCTGTCGTTTTTAGTTTTTTCTTCTTTGTCAATTAAAAGAATTTTCTTTTGTGAAAAATTATGTGATTCTATCATCCGCATAATGATACTCAACGACGAACATCCTGTACCTAAAAAGACAAAATAGTACTTGCTTGTATCCATAAATACGCGGTGAATGTAACTTAACAACGCAATTGAAGATAAAATTTATTAGGTAACCTTGCGGAGGAATAATAAAAAGGAAATTGCGTTCAGGGATCGGTTAAGCGAGTTTAATTATTGGAAGAAATGTACGAAGCGGGTTTTGATGGTTGGGAAGCAGCTCTTTTCTTATCAAGCTGAACTTTCTCCCAATATTTTTTTGCTACCAACAACATTCCAAAGCTTTCTCCATCTTCTTTCTCCAGGTGTTTATGATGCATTTTATGCGCCCAGCGAATGCTTCGAACATATAAGTTATTGCTCCTTGTGAATAATTTTATCCTTTGGTGAATGATGACGTCATGAACAATAAAATAAGCAAGGCCGTACATCGCAATACCTGTTCCCAATGCCGCCAGCCAATATTTATTGCCAAATGTTCCAAACATAATACACAAGATACTTGGGATAGAAAAAATAAGAAAGAATGCATCGTTTTTTTCGAAAACGCCGGGACCTTTTTTATGGTGGTCTTCGTGCAAATACCAGAGAAAACCGTGCATCACAAATTTATGCGTGAGCCATGTAATACCTTCCATAACACAAAAGGTACCCAACATAATCAATAAAAAGTAAAGGGTAGTCATCTCAAACAAAATTAATATTTTCCATCAGGAAGCTGGCGTT
>JBDSPQ010000306.1:0-14223 GCA_039930305.1 Ginsengibacter sp.
TTTCTATGCGGCCGGCCAAACGGGGCAACAACTTCTTCTTGGAGCCTATGGGGCGTTGGAAAGACAAGTTTCTCTCGGGAATGTACAAATGTATTCCCGCCATGAAATGTTGGATATTGTAAAAATAGACGGGAAGGCAAGAGGCATTATTGCAAGAAATCTTATCACAGGCAAATTAGAAAGATATTTCGGGCACGCGGTACTGATATGTTCAGGTGGCTATGGTAACGTTTTTTACTTAAGCACCAATGCGATGGGAAGCAATGTAACTGCGGCATGGAAAGCACATAAGAGGGGAGCGTGGTTTGCCAATCCATGTTTTACACAAATTCACCCTACATGTATTCCTGTGAGTGGAGACCACCAGAGCAAACTGACATTGATGAGCGAGAGCCTGAGAAATGATGGCAGGATTTGGGTTCCAAAAAACAAGGATGACAAAAGAAAAGGCTCCGAAATACCTGAAACAGATCGCGATTATTACCTGGAAAGAAGGTACCCTGCATTTGGAAACCTTGTGCCAAGAGATGTGGCTTCGCGTGCAGCTAAAGAAAGATGTGACGCGGGGTATGGGGTAGGAACAACTAAGATGGCCGTATACCTTGATTTTGCAGACGCAATTAAACGATATGGCAAAGTAGAACTTGGGAAGCGGGGTATCACAATTGACGATGATGAAACATTAAGATCGCTCGGAAAAGAAGTAGTAGCGGAAAAATATGGTAATCTGTTTGAGATGTACGAGAAAATTACGGGCGAAAATCCTTATAACGTTCCCATGAGAATTTATCCTGCCGTACACTATACCATGGGTGGACTTTGGGTCGATTATGAATTGATGACAACTGTGCCGGGGCTGTATTCTTTAGGCGAAGCAAACTTTAGTGATCATGGAGCAAACAGACTGGGCGCTTCTGCATTAATGCAGGGCCTGGCCGACGGATATTTCGTAATTCCTTATACACTGGGAAACTACCTGGCAGATGATATCAGGACTGAGGCTATTGACACAACGCATCCTGCTTTCGATGAAACGGAAAATGATGTGAAAGGCCGCCTTGAAAAATTAATGCAAATCAAGGGAACAGAATCGGTTGAAAGCTTTCACAAAAGGCTGGGGAAAATAATGTGGGAAAAATGTGGCATGGCAAGAAACGCGGATGGGCTCATTGCTGCGATAGAAGAAATTCGAATACTTAAAAAGGAATTTTGGTCGAATGTAAAAATTCCCGGTGAAATTAACGAACTGAATACGGAACTTGAAAAAGCGGGAAGGGTAGCTGATTTTATCGAGCTGGGAGAACTCATGTGCATCGATGCCCTTAATCGTAAGGAAAGTTGCGGCGGTCATTTCCGTGAAGAAATGCAGACACCAGAAGGTGAGGCATTAAGGGATGATTCGCATTATTCGTATGTGGCTGCCTGGGAGTATGCAGGGGAAGATGAAAAATTAAACAAAGAAGAATTGAATTTTAAGATCGCCAAACCCAGTCAGCGCAGTTACAAGTGATAATGAACAATAGTGCGCTTGCAACGTTCATATTATTGGGCAGGTGACTTAGGCAAATCATTCAACTATTTGACATTTTAAAAGCAGAAGATTAATGGAGCACTACACAATGAATCTAACCCTGAAAGTCTGGCGCCAGAAAAATATCGAGGCAAAGGGGAATTTTGAAACATATGATGTAAAAGATATTTCGTCTGAAATGTCTTTCCTCGAAATGTTCGATGTATTGAATGAACGCCTGATTCACGAAGGCAAGGAGCCAATTGCATTTGACCATGATTGCCGGGAAGGTATTTGCGGATCTTGCAGCATGTATATCAAT
This sequence comes from Ginsengibacter sp., assembly GCA_039930305.1. Taxonomy (GTDB): domain Bacteria; phylum Bacteroidota; class Bacteroidia; order Chitinophagales; family Chitinophagaceae; genus Ginsengibacter. Next base: position 1,833 of record JBDSPQ010000306.1, read on the forward strand.
GGACGTGCACATGGCCCCTGGACAAAAAATACAGTTTGCCAATTGCACATGCGTGCTTATAAAAATGGCGATACTATTGTAGTAGAGCCGTGGAGATCAACCGTTTTCCCGGTCATTAAGGATCTTGTTGTAAACAGGCAGGCCTTCGATAGAATCATCCAGGCCGGAGGATACGTTTCTGTAAATACAGGCAACGCCGTAGACGCTAATTCTATTCCTGTAGATAAAATGAATGCCGACGAAGCTTTCATGGCCGCCTCTTGTATAGGATGTGGCGCATGTGTTGCCGCTTGTCCTAATGGCTCGGCAATGTTATTTGTTAGTGCGAAAGTCTCTCAGCTCGCATTGCTTCCGCAGGGCGATCCCGAACGCAATACCCGGGTATTGAATATGGTGACCCAAATGGATAAAGAAGGTTTTGGAAATTGTGGAAACATCTATGCGTGCGAAGCCGAATGTCCCAAAGGAATATCGGTCGAAAATATTTCGAGAATGAACCGTGAATATCTGGGTGCCTCTCTGTCTTCCAAAATTTAAAGGCAGTGTGTTTTACAGTTTCCTCAACAATTTCTATAAGCTAAGATCAAACTTGGTAGTGTACTTTTCTTTTTGCATGATTAATTTATGTGTTGGTAGCCACAGGTGATCAGCAATAATTCCTTATCGCAGGATGCTAATCCGCGTAAGTTTACGATGAGTAAAAATTCCAGCCTTACCTTTTTATTCCCCTGATTAAACCTGTCCGAACAATTTGCATCTGAGCTTAAATAAAAAAACTCAGACTTTATGAAAACAATCAAACAATCTTTACTATTTTCTTTCGCAATGCTGTTAGCATTTATTTCATTTGCTCAGGTAAAATCTACGGCCTCGATACACGGAAATGCAGGACCTACTTCGTCCCCAACGGTTAGGTCTGCACACGCTGTCGCCAAATCAAACAACGTAAAAAATCAATCTGTAAAAGCAAGCAAAGGTGTTGCCATGAGAACAGAAGCAAGATCTAACGGAAAAGCACAAGCGACTGCCCATGCAAACGTAAATGGCCAGGAACATGCAAACAGCAATTCTGTTTTTGGAGCTGCCACTTCAACAGAGAGCACAGGAGGATATCTATCGGCAAAACATAAAAATAAAATTAAAAACAAGGCAAGACACACGAAAGATGAAAAAATAAAGAAGGCTAAAAAGACCCGTGTGAAAGCAAAAGACAAAAATGACAAGGCTGCTAAACACTCAGGCGCACGTAGAAGCGAAGGACATATAAAATCCAGCACTAAAACAGAAGCGACAATAAAATAATTATTATAAATATAGAATACCTCGCTTTAATTCTCTCGGCTTTAATAAAATCCCTCTCCGGCGATTGAGTTTACTCAATCGCCTTTTTTATTACAGTCGATTCGCCTTGCAAACGAAGTTCACAGTAATGAATTCCTTTTCATAGATCACTTATGCCAAATAAACAATAAAGAAATCAAAAGGAAAAGTTTGAAAACATGGTTTAGAATTTCAATAGTAAAAGGGCATTTAAAATTCGTACCACAAATGGAATAATATTTGCGGGTACGGACTACACAGACGAGATTACAGGCAGAGACAAAAAACTCAATTTTTTAGGATAGTGAATTCAACTCTTCGGTTTAGCTGCCGCCCTTCATCAGTTTCGTTTGTCGCTACTGGCTTCGATTCACCGTATCCGTGAGAGTTAATTCTGTTTTTACCGATCCCCTTCGATAAAATATATTCCATAACAGACCGGGCCCGGTTATCACTTAATACAAAATTGTAATCATCACTGCCGCGGCTGTCGGTGTGGGCACTCATTTCAATTTCTATTGCCGGATTTTCATTCAATAACAGAACAACCCTATTTAACTCTATAAATGATTCAGATCTTAAATCCCATTTGTCAAAATCGAAGAAGACATTGTTCAAACGGATGACTTGCCCGACTTCGATGGGAGCAAGATAGATATCCTTATGAATTTTCTTATAGCCCGATTTTATCAGGGAATCCAGGTTCAGGTTTTCAGAGATAGAGAAAAAATGGTCGGCTGTGGCTCGTATGCTATAGTTGCGGTTGTAGGGTAAAACTATTTTAAAGGATCCATCTGTGGCGTTTGACAGGCCATTGCCAACTTCTAGTCCATCGGGTAACGTTTCATAAACGAGCGACGCACTTAGTGGCTGATTCGTTTTTGCATTGTACACGTTTCCGTCAACCAGGACCACCGGATCGGGCTTTTCTTTTTCAAGTAGTTTTATTTTCACAATGTCACTTGCCCCAAAAGTTTCTTTACCCGTCGTCATATACGCATATTCACCGCCGGCATCCAGGGTAAAAAATGCATCCCATTCAGGCGTATTTATTGGAGCGCCAAGGTTTTCCGGATCACTCCATTTCTGCCACGAGTCGTCAAGACGGCGGGATTTCCATATATCATTATCACCCTCTCCACCAGGACGGTCGCTGCTGAAATAAAGTGTTTCACCATCGGACGCCAGGTAGGGTGTCATTTCATTATAGTTTCTAAGGTTAATAGTCTTACCAAGACTTTTTGGTTCGCTCCACGTGCCATCTGCTAATAAAAAGCAAACGTAGATATCATTGTTCCGACCCGCATATTCTTCGGACATGTATAAAAGTAAAGTCTTGCCATTGCTGGCCATCGAAGCTCCGTATTGCCTGCCACGGTCATACTTACCATAGTTTCTTATTTTTAGCATTTCAGGTTTACTCCAGTTTCCGTATTGAGTAAGCTGGCACATACTTACCCCATTTCCCATATAATCGCCATCCACAAATGCATTTCTAATTAAAATCCTGTTATTGTCCGACGATATCCAAAATACTGCATTATAGTCAGTAGTGTTTAGCGGCCTGCCGAGATGCACCGCTTTGCTCCAGATGCCTAAAGTATCACGTTCTGCAAACCAAATATCCTGAGAATTAGGCATCGACCGATAGTTCGTATTGAAGGGGTCATTTTGTCTTATGAAAAATAAAAGATTACCGTCTGCAGAAATAGTCGGACGTAATTCCGCAAGAGAAGTATTGATCCGATCTCCGATATTCTCTATTTTGACTATTGTTTCCTCTGTAATAATATTTTCTTTCTGAGGAATAAATTTGATAGAATCTTTTTCCGGTAGAAATGACGATTGGGATTTTGTAATAGTAAAATACAGGAGTGTAAAAAGTAGAAGTAGCGCTTTTTTCAAATGGATTTTTTTAGCCAAAGAAATAACGTCTTAACTCCCTAATTATTATAAGTCCATTTGGGGTAGTATACCAGCATTTGAAATAGCTGGTGAATACAATAGCAATTAGTTATAGATATTTACAAGAATTGTATTTAACCAGCTATTGGTTTTTCAAATAAAGTCCACACCATATTTAGTCATGACCTTCAAGCTTTACAATTTTGTTGTAGACACCTAACAGTAGGAAGGGAGCTGCCCACTGGCCGATGAACAAGCTATTATGCTTATTTTTTTTGCCTGTCAACTTTAAAGTAAGCGAGATTGCCATGGAACCTAACGCGGCCCATAAAAAAATATCAGATGGCAGCTTCGCTGTCTGCTCTTCGATCGCTTTTGCTAATTCTCCTTCCTTGTGTTCAGGGTTGTTTACCATATTCATTGTGTTCTTTTAAGAATAATTAATAGTGAGGTTTACATGGATTTTGATAACAAGAAGAATTTGGAATTGTTCATCAAACAATGTTTTGATTTGCCCAGTCTCTCCGGTTTCCGACTTGCTTCTGGACTTTCACGGTTCGGGATAGAATGCAGATACGAATTTTGCTAATTTTCCCGTTATCGAAGTCGTTTAGCATTTAGGCATGTGCGAATGTGGTTAATCTTTAACTTCCGCCCATAAAACGTAATTTTATTGATTACGAAAATCCGAACTGATTGAATTCCGTGAGAATATATTTATTCGCTACTATATTATGTATTACACATACTACATTCTCACAGTTAGCGCCTGTAACACAATCCAATGCCAGGAAAAAGTTTATTAGTACCAAAATAAATCCGCTTCAATTTGACTCTGCGAGCACTGTGCCCAACACTTTTTCAATACCGGGAGTTGATACGGCCGATTACAGTCTTGACCCTGTAAATTCCCTAATATCCTGGAGATCTTCCCGCCTTCCCGACAGCGTTTTAGCAAGCTACCGGGTATTTCCCTACAAGCTTAACAAGCCTTACAGTCATTATAATTATGATAGCATACGGTTCAATTTTGCAACGGAAAAGCCCTTTATTTTTAAAGCAAATAAATCTCAAAATAAAATAATTGATTTCGGAAACATGAACTATAACGGCAGTTTTGGCCGTGGCATATCATTCGGAAATAACCAGGATGCCGTGGTGAATTCCACACTGAATCTTCAACTGAATGGATTTATTGGAGACAGTCTCGAACTAACGGCGGCAATTAGCGATAACAACATTCCCATTCAACCGGAAGGTAACACCCAGGATATAAGGGATTTCGACAGGATATTTATGCAAATTCGTAAAAAGGGATGGCAGGCAAACTTTGGAGATATAGACGTGAGGCAAAGTCAAAATTATTTTTTGAATTTCTTCAAAAGATTACAGGGTGCATCTTTCATAACGGACAACCGTATCGGTAAAAATAGTACAAACTCCTTTTTGGTCAGCGGTGCCATAGCAAAAGGAAAGTTTACTCGAAATGTTATTACACCGATTGAAGGCAACCAGGGCCCATACCGGCTTTCAGGAGCTAACGGGGAATTGTTTTTTACAATACTTGCCGGCACAGAGCGAATTTTTATCGACGGCCAGATGATGACAAGGGGGGAAGACCAGGATTATATTATTAACTATAATACTGCTGAGCTAACGTTCACCGCTAAACGATTAATAACAAAAGACAGCAGGATACAGGCCGAATTCGAATACTCAGACAGGAATTTCCTGAACTCAATGTTATATGCAAATGATGAAATTGCGATTAACCATAAACTTAGCCTGAGTATTGCAGCATATTCAAATACTGATGCAAAAAATTCTTCGATCAACCAGACTCTGGACATTGCTCAAAAACAATTCCTGTCGCAGGTAGGTCATAATATTGATAGTGCCAGATATCCCAACGCCTTGCCTGATACATTTTCTGTGGATAAAATTTTGTACCGGAAAATCGACACAACCTACAATGGAATTCAGGATTCTGTTTATGTTTATTCTAATAGTAAAAGTGATCAACTTTATAATCTTTCTTTTACCAATGTCGGTTTTCAGAAAGGAAATTACCAGCAAGCGACCGGTAATGCCAATGGCAGAGTTTTTATGTGGGTACAGCCACAGAACGGAGTACCACAGGGCGATTGGGAACCCGTGCTTCTTTTAATAACTCCAAAAAAATTGCAGATTGTAACTGCTGCTGCTAAGTATTCGATAAGCGACAGATCTTTTATTAAGGGAGAAATGGCTATCAGCAATTATGATGTGAATACTTTTTCTTCTAAAGACAAACAGTTTAATAAAGGTGCGGCCGCAAAAATTGATTATGTGATGGAGCAAGATATCCTGAGCAATATGAAGCAAGGAATAACGCTCCAGACAAATGTCGGTTACGAGTTTGTTGAAGACCGTTTTAAACCAATTGAACGATTGAGGAATGTTGAATTCAACCGCGACTGGAGCATCCCCTTTGATGCGCCGGCCGCATCGGAGCATATTATAAAAGCATCAGCGGCTGTACATGATAAGCAGAAGAATTTTTTTAAATATGAGTTCACAAAATATTTACGAAGTGATGATTATTCAGGCGTACGGAATTCCATTGAAAATACTTTAGAGCTAAAAGGCTGGCGCCTGGCGGATAAATTTTTAATCACTACGGTTAACAGTAATATTCAGAAAGGTTCATTCATCAGGCCGTCGTTTGATTTAGCCCGTGCCTTTCCGCTACTTAAGAACACAAAAGTTGGTGGTGGCTATACAGGTGAGCACAACCGGCAATTAAATAAATCGGCCGATTCACTAAGTAGTCAAAGTTTTTCTTTTGACATCTGGCAGCTTTATATAAAATCAGCGGAAGAAAAAATAAATCGATGGGGTATCACGTGGTTTACCAGAAATAACAAATATCCTCTTAAGAAAAGCCTCATCACCGGAGATAGAAGTCAAAATGTAAGCGTGATCACAGAATTGCTGAAGAATGAACATCACCAGTTTAAGTTCAACGCTACGTATAGGAAACTCGATGTCTACCAACCGTTTCTTACCAACCAGAAAAGTGACGAAAGTTTGCTTGGACGAGTGGAATATGCCGTGAATGAATGGAAGGGATTTTTAAATGCCAGCACTTTGTATGAAGTAGGATCCGGGCAGGAACAGAAAAGAGAATATACTTACATAGAAGTACCGGCAGGACAAGGATATTATACCTGGATCGATTATAACAACGACGGAATCCCGCAGCTAAATGAATTCGAAGTAGCTATTTACCAGGATCAAAAAAAATGGGTTCGCGTTTTCACACCTACCAACCAGTTCGTAAAAGCAAATTATGTGCAGTTTAATTATAACATCGGATTGGATCCAAGGTCAATCATCAATGCGGCAACAAAAAGCAAATTATTAAAATTCGTTTCGCGGTTTAGTACTTCTTCGTCGCTGCAAATAAATAAAAAGGATGTTGCCAAAGGATCTTTTGAATTCAACCCGTTCAGCAAAAAACTTTCAGATACCACACTGATTATTTTGAATTCATTTTTATCCAACACATTATATTTTAACCGCACAAGCACTAAATGGGGCCTTGATCTTACACATCGCTTAAATTCAAATAAGTCACTCCTGAACTATGGGTTTGAAGGCAGGCAATTAAAGGATATTACAATTAAAAGCCGGTGGAATATTAACCGGTCGTTTGCCACATCCTTTACCAATAAAATAATCACTAACGAGCTCAATACACCCTCGTTCACTAACAGGAATTATAAAATAGAGCAATTATCTGCAGAGCCTTCTGTCAGCTACATTTATAAAAGTGATTTTCGTATAAGCCTTATCTACACCTATGACGAGAGAAAAAATAGTATTGGGCTTTTAGAAAAAGCAATCAATAATTCAATTGCAACAGAGGTACGCTATAATGTACTATCAAATGGAACATTGAATGGAAGATTTTCATTTAACGATATTAAATATACCGGTGCCGGCGGGAGCGCCAATACCACCGTAGGCTACATCATTCTTGATGGATTATTGCCTGGCAAAAATTATTTATGGAATATCGAGCTCACCAAACGAATTGCCGGGAACATTGAACTCAACCTGCAATATGAAGGCAGAAAACCTGGCGATACACGCACCATCCATACTGGAAGGGCATCGGTAAGGGCTATATTATAATTTCTTACGAAAAAGTATTTCGGAAAATGAAAACGGTTTCGCCGATCGTTGCCTGGCCACAAAGTCAAAAACATTGATTTGCAAATCAACTCAACTCCCCCGATTCGATGGTGTTACATCTACCACATCAAATGGACGGCATTAATCTTAATGCCTCTTGACATCACTAAACTGGTAAAAAATTCCAAACTGAAACACGTTACTCTGCACGACAGGATTTTTATCTTTATTAATGTTACTTAAACCGAATACGTAACGGGCATCAAATCCTAATCCATCTGAAGTGAGGTAGCCAATTCCTAAAGGAATAGAAAAAGCGGTGGACTTAAAACTACTATTATCCACAGTAGTACTCCCAGTCTTTGTCTTGGCGCTCACCAGGAAGCCCAACTGCGGGCCACCTTCCAATCGTACTCCATTATGAAACATGTATTGCAAAAGAACAGGTACATTGATGTAGTTCAGATTGGTTTTGATATCGCCAGTTTTTCGCCTGCCGCCTTCCATAGAGTAGATTAACTCTGGCTGCAGCGCCCACGTTTCCGAGGCATGTATATGGGCAAGCACACCGGCAAACAATCCGATCTTTGAATCGTAGGATGAATTATTTTCAACATTTAATTGAGAAACGTTTACTCCGCCCTTCAAACCGAAATGCGTTTGTTGCGCATTGGCCGCAGAAAGTGTTGAGATTAGTAAGGCAATAAAAAAAAGCTTTTTCATAATAGTACTTTGTGTTGATTAAAAAGTGGAAGTCTGGTTTTGAGCGGCAAAATTAATACCGATTATTTAACTCCTGCATGATTTAACTTTGTTAAAGAAATTTGTTCACCATGCAAGTGTTCTTTCCGGAAATACCGGGATAAAATTTCAATATTATGGCAGTACTACACAACCGTGTTTCACAAAAAGAATTAAAAGAGCAGCTATTTGCTGAGGATAAATCCCGCAAAACTCTTTCCTTCTATAAGTATTTTCACATAGAAAATCCGGCAAACTTTCGTGACGAGCTTTACAGGAACCTGAACGAGCTAAAAGTGTTCGGTCGTATTTACGTAGCTCAGGAAGGAATTAATGCACAGGTAAGTGTGCCCGCTTCGGATTTCGAAAAACTTCGCGATTACCTGTATTCACTGCCGCATCTTGAAGGACTTCGGTTAAATATTGCAGTAGATGATGATGGCAAAAGTTTTTGGGTGCTCAAAATAAAAGTGCGATCAAAAATTGTGGCGGATGGAATTACGGATGAGAATTTTGATATGAGCAAAAAAGGAAAATACGTAGATGCAAATGCTTTTAATGAACTTACTAACGATCCCAACACTATTGTCGTTGATATGCGCAATCATTATGAATATGAGGTGGGTCATTTTACGAATGCGATCGAAGTACCTTCCGAAACGTTCCGCGACCAACTGCCAATGGCTGTAGAGATGCTTTCCGGCAAAAAAGATAAGAATATTATTATGTATTGCACCGGCGGCATACGTTGCGAGAAGGCCAGTGCCTGGATGCTGCACAATGGTTTTCAAAATGTCTATCATCTTGAAGGAGGCATTATACAATATGCTAATAACATAAAGGAAGGTGATATAGAAAATAAATTCCTGGGTAAAAATTTCGTCTTCGATGGAAGGCTGGGGGAGCGGATTAGCGAAGAAATTATCAGCAAATGTCATCAATGCGGTAAGCTGGCAGATACACATATTAACTGCGCGAACGAAGGATGTCATTTGTTATTTATCCAGTGCAAAGATTGCAGTAGCTTATTTGATGGTTGTTGCTCTGCAGAATGCAAAACGATCAATGAACTTCCCGAAGACAAAAGAAAAGAACAACGCAAAGGAAGTAAAAACGGAATTATGGTGTTTAATAAATCGAAGCAGAGAATGCAAAGCTTATTTATCGACCGGGGTGATACTGAATGATTATTAATGACTTTTATTCTCAACTACAATTGCCTGGCAAGGTGTTGTAAATAAATGGCATTGTTAATCGCCGCAGTTCCCCAGGTGTTATTAAAATAAATCCATCTTTCGGCAGATTGAGTGCCCTTTATAATTTCTAAAAACTTTTCCCTTAAAAATATTTCATCATAAGAAGATTTATATAATACAGGTACGCCATGAAACCGATAATACACCAGGGGCATTGCTGCGATGGCTGGGTCAGGTAATTTTGGATAACTTATCCCCGCGTAAGTGATGTTTCTATTTTGCAATTTTGAAAAAACGTCCTCGTTCCACCAGCTTTCGTGTCGAAACTCCAGAACATTTTTAAACGATGTATCCAACAGGCACAAGATTTTTCCCAACATCTCCTCAGAATATTTTATCTGTGGGGGCAACTGGAATAAAATGCAACCTAATTTATCCTGCAACCCCTCCCTGCACAAATTATAAAAATCCGTAGCATATTTTGCGCAGTTAGAAAATTTATTGTAATGAGTAATTACCCGTGGCGCCTTCATTGAAAACCTGAAGTCGGCAGGACTCACAGAATACCATTTTTGTAAAGATTTTAGCGTAGGAAATTTGTAAAATGAAGAATTGATTTCAAGCGTATTAAATTTTGTAGCATAAAACTCGAACCATTTTGTTTGTGGCAAGCCTTGGGGATAAAACACTTCCTTCCATTCTTTATAATGGAAACCAGAGCAACCAATGAATATTTCAGGCATAGCAACGAAATTGGGTTATTCACTTATTAGGCAAATATTTGGCACCAACCTGCTAAAATTATTTGATGATGCCGTTTTACTAATATGGTGAAGTTCAAACTTAATGTTCACTTTATTTAACCAGGCAAGATATTTTGAAAAGATAAATCCTGGGAAGAAGGTGTTTTATTTTTATATATTCATACAAATATCGGTGCATGCCTCTAAGCTCAAGGAAAGAAGTTACTGTCTTCGTTCACAAAAAATTATTGTTTCGTCTCCGCAGATTAGCCATTTTTTTCTTGGTAGCAATTAGCTTTTTAGGGTATGAGATCGCAAAAGACGGAGAAGCGTTTTACTTTGCCATTCTTGGAATATTGATGGGAATCTTGATTGGTTATGTTGCTGGTAATAAGATGCACAGCATCAAGTGGGACAATGAAGCAATGAAAGTAGTGAGCAAAATGGATCGCGTTGGGATTGTCGTTCTGGTAATTTATATCCTCTTTTCAATTTCAAGGCGATGGATATTCTCACACTGGCTTACCGGGAACTTGCTAACCACTTTTATACTTGCCATTAGTTGTGGAACCATCAGCAGCCGTCTCTGGTTCGTCAGGCGTAAGATCCGGGAAACCCTAAAACGCGAGGGGTTTCTATACCCTTCGAAGAAAATGCGGGATACTGCGGCTGAATAATTATATAAAATTGACTTCGCGGTAACTTTCAAGGCAATTGTTTATACTACCGAAAATTTGATCTTCATCCAGTGATTGGGGAACAAACTTTTCGCCGATTAAAATTTCGTAAAGCTCTATGTAACGGTCCCGGATAGTGGCAATCCATTCTTCAGTCATGTCAGGGACTGCCTCGCCTCGCTTCCCCATAAAATTATTTTTGATCAGCCATTCTCTTACAAACTCTTTACTCAACTGCCTTTGCTTCTCACCCGCGCTTTGTCGTTGTTCGAATCCCGCTGAATAAAAATACCGTGAACTGTCCGGCGTATGAATCTCGTCTATAAGGTATATTTTATCGTTAAGCTTACCGAATTCGTATTTCGTATCTACCAAAATAAGTCCACGTTGCGAGGCAATTTCCTGGCCCCGTGCAAACAATTGCAAAACATATTTTTCCAGCAAATCGAATTCATCTGCGGAGGCGAGGCCTTTCTGCAAAATTTCATCCTTGCTAATGTCTTCATCATGTCCCTCATCCGCCTTTGTTGATGGAGTAATAATTGGTTGTTTAAAAAAATCATTTTCTTTTAATCCCTCCTCCATCTCTATTCCACATAAACTTCTTTTACCCGACTGGTAAGTCCGCCACGCATGGCCGGTGAGGTTACCCCTTACCACCATTTCTATTTTAAAAGGCTGGCATTTAAGACCCACGGAAACGTTTGGTGCTGGCGTGTCCAATAACCAGTTTGGGCAAATGTCTTTAGTTGCCTTTAGCATATATGCCGCCACCTGGTTTAAAACCTGTCCCTTAAAAGGGATGGCTTTGGGAAGTATTACATCGAAGGCGGAGATGCGATTGCTGGCAATCATGATCAGCAATTTCTCTGAAACCGTATATACATCTCTAACTTTGCCCCGGTAAAAATTTGTCTGCTGCGGGAATATATAGTCATTCATTTTGCGAATGTAAACTTGAATGAAGTCTACACAAATTTTAAACGTAAAATAAATGTCAATAATAGATGCTTGTCGGAAATATATTCTTTCAACTTACATGGAACAATGCTTACTTTGCTTTTAAATTGTTCACTAAAAAAGCTTGCAATGAGAAAAATCCTACAGTATAGCACTGTTTTGTGCATGGCAAATTTTTTTTCGATAATTGCTTTTGGACAAAATCTTACCATCTCCGGTAACGTGAAAAATGCAAATACAGATGACGGTATCCCAGCAGTCTCTGTGGCTGTAAAAGGTGGAACCTCGGGCACCTTCACAGATGAAAAAGGGAATTTTAAATTGAATACAAACGCCGGACTTCCTGTCACACTTATCTTTTCTTCGATTGGGTATGATTTGCAGGAAAAGCAAGTTTCGAATACAGGAGCTCTCATCGACGTTTCGCTGACACCGGTAAGTACGCTGGGGCAGGAGGTGGTAGTCTCAGCCACGCGTACTCCATCCAGAATTTTGGAATCACCTGTGACTATCGAAAGAATCAGCGCGGCTAATATCCGGAATACTGCAGCCGTGTCATATTATGATATGGTGGGTAAACTCAAAGGAGTAGACGTAGTTTCGTCGTCTCTGACATTTTCCACTCCCAGTACCAGGGGTTTCAATGGAAGTGGTAACCTGCGTTTCAATC
>JBDSPQ010000307.1:0-4062 GCA_039930305.1 Ginsengibacter sp.
CCGGGCTGGGGCCAGTTTTATAATAAGAAATACTGGAAAATTCCGATTGTTTATGGGGCTCTTGGCACTACTGCCGGCGTTTTTTTATTTAATGTAAAAACGTATCGCTTACTACGTAAAGCAGTACTGCTGCTGTCAGACACCATTCCATCTAACGACAGTCAGATAGATCCCCGATTTGTAAATCTCTCGCTCGAAGGTATCCGGTCAAACAGGAATGTCTTCCGGCAGAACATTGATTATTCTGTTTTATTTTTCCTGGTGTTTTGGGGGTTAAATGTAGTGGACGCCACGGTAGATGCGCATTTGAAAGCTTTCGACGTTTCATCTGATATCACCTTCAGTGTGCAACCTTCTTTAAGTGGGTATGCCAATTCCCCGGGTCTATCACTTATCGTGAAATTCAAAGATTCAAAGTCGCGAATATTGTCCCCGCTTCCATAAACTTTATTAATTTCCATTTTTATTTAGTCAGACATGAAAATAGCACTTATAGGGTATGGAAAAATGGGGCGGGCCATCGAAGAAATTGCCCTGCAAAAAGGCCACAGCATTGTGCTGAAAATAAATGACGAGAACCTGCACGACCTTACAGCCGAAAATCTAAAAAGGGCGGACGTAGCCATAGAATTTACCATACCGGAAAGTGCGGTGCAAAATATTTTGCAATGCCTGGAAGTGGGTGTACCTGTGGTTTGTGGCACTACAGGCTGGCTTTCTCAAAAGCAAATGATTGATGAAAAATGCAAAGAATACAATGGCACCTTTCTTACGACAACCAATTTCAGTGTTGGGGTAAACATTTTTTTTGAGCTTAATAAAAAACTTGCCCAACTAATGTCTTCACAAACAAACTATGAGATTTTTATGGAAGAGATCCATCATCTTCAGAAAAAAGATGCGCCAAGCGGAACCGCTATTACACTTGCTGAAGGGATTTTAAATTTTTCGCAGATTAAGAAAAGCTGGGTAAACGAGACAACGGCTTCTAAGGAAGAATTACCTATAATCAGCAAGCGAATGAATGCGGTACCCGGAACACATTCCATAAAATATTCATCGGAAGAAGATGATATTGAAATCATCCATACAGCTCATAACAGGAAAGGTTTCGCAGCCGGCGCCTTGTTGGCTGCTGAATATATCTATGACAAAAAGGGGATTTTCACGATGAAAGATGTTTTGCATATTTGATCGCAAAACAGATCGGAAAGGGAAACTTAGTGACCTCGCGGTTAGTTTAATTTTGAACTATAGCCTATTCTATCGTTGAAAAAGATAATGCACTCCGAACATAAGGGCATTATTTTTTACTTTACCACCACCAAGCGTACCCGAAAAATCATCCGAAGCTATATCAGATAAACCTATCTGGTAGCGGGCGTCAAAGCCAAAGCCACTTAAAGTAGTATACCCGGCACCAATCACCCCGGAAAAATCTGTGGATTTGAATCGATCTTTTATATCATCAGTACTTCCTCCGGATTTGGATTTCGCTGAAACAACAAAGCCAACCTGCGGACCAACAAAAACAGACAGGCCTTCCTGGATGTATTTTGCTAATAAGGGTATCGTTACATAACTCAGGTTTTGGTCTGCATCTCCAAAACTCTGCACCGTAAGTTTGGAACTGTATAAGGCATACAATACTTCCGGCTGAATGGCAAATTTCTCAGAAATGCCTACCTGCGCAAATACGCCTCCATAGAAACCAATTTTAGAATCTGACGAAACGTCGAAACTTCCCCCAATGTTGGTGAACTTCAGGTTAGACGAAGTGATGCCGCCTTTTACTCCAAAACCTGTTGGTGCCTGGCTGTAAGAATAACATACCGATACCGCAAATAGGGCAATCAATAGAAGTTGCTTTTTCATAGTTTAAAAATTTAGTTATGAGTTTTCATTAATAATATCATCAGAAACCGTTGATGTAAGGAGCTAATATCTGTCAATATTTCCAGTTATACAATAACGGAAAACGCTTTGGGATAATTTTTAGAGAGGCTTTGGCTCCATATTCTTTAGCATGTCTGAGGTCATAGCAGTAAGGTCATAGCCCGCGTTCCATTTCCAGTCTTTCGCAGCCACACTGTCATCAATACTCTGCGGCCAGCTTTCGGCGATTGGTTGCCGATAGTCAGGCTTATACGTTATTTGAAAGTCTGGAATATGCTTTTGAATTTCCGCAGCAATTTCCCCTGGCGAGAAATGCATCCCGGAAATGTTGTATGATGTTCGGACAGTGATTTTTTTTGAATCACTTTCCATAAGTTCAATAGTTGCCCGAATGGCGTCAGGCATATACATCATGGGCAGGTACGTATCCTCCTGAAGAAAACACGAATACTTCCCTTCTTCAACTGCCGCATGAAAAATCTCCACAGCATAATCTGTGGTACCTCCGCCGGGTTCACTCTTATAGCTTATCAGGCCGGGATAGCGCAGGCTTCTTATGTCTACCCCATACCTGTGGTGATAATAATTACACCAAAACTCGCCGGCAAATTTACTGATACCGTACACCGTGATCGGTTCGATAATTGTTTGCTGCGGACAATTTTGCTTCGGGGACGTGGGGCCGAAAACAGCAATGCTGCTGGGCCAATAGACTTTTTGCAGGTTTTCTTCTTTTGCAATTTCCAGAACATTTAAAAGACTCTGCATATTTAAATGCCACGCAAGAGCAGGATTCTTTTCGCCGGTGGCCGAAAGAATCGCAGCCAGCAAATAGATCTGTGTTATGTTTTGCCTGATCACCTGCACATGAAGCATTTCTTTATTCATGACGTCCAGGCTTACATAAGGGCCGGTTCCTTTCAGCAAATCATTTTCTTCACGAAGATCCGACGCTATTACGTTGGAGCCACCATAAAGACGTCTGAGTTCCATAGTGAGTTCTACACCTATCTGGCCGCTGGCACCAATTACTAAAATTTTTTCTTTCATCATGTATTAAAGCGACAAAGTAACATGTAAATATCAACAGGAAAAAAAATACTCATGGCACTCATAATAAGGTAACATGTGTAACAATGCACAAAGCTATATCGGCCTATAACGCATGTAGTTAAGATAAAAAACCTGTTGCAATGTAATGAATTTCAATATTATGGAGAGAATACTTCATATAAAACAAAAAGCGGCCGTGAGGCCGCTCTTTTTACAATCAACCGTCAATCAAAAAGGAAGATCGTCTGCAGGCTCGTCCATTTCGGTGGGTACCGCAGCTTTATTATTTGAAGAATTATATGTTGATGTTGAGGAGGATGGCTGATATGAACTATCAGAACCGCCTTCGGTATTTCCTCCGAGCAATTGTAAATCTCTCACCCGCAATTTTAGCGTTGCGGCTGGCTGGTTCTCTTTGTTTGTATAAGCCTCAGCCTCCGGAGAACCTTCTACATAAACCTGTTTACCCTTTTTTAAATATTGTGCTACCGCTGTTCTGTCTGTCCAATACGCGCAGTTGACCCACGTTGTTTTCTCTTTCAGGTTTCCCTGTCCATCCTTGAATTTTTCAGTGTGGGCAACATTGAAGTTGATGACGTTTTTCCCGTTTACTTCTTTCGCCATGCAATCTGCCCCGAGATTGCCGACGATTTGTAATTTAATCATGACTTTGTTTTTTAATTGTTAATCGATGTATCTGTACGGCTTCTTCTTTTTTTAAAAAGAAGCGAAATCTAATGAGTAAACACAAACTTAATTCATTTTCTTTTTTAATGTAGTTACCTGGTCCTGGAGATTACTTACCAGGTTCACCAACGAATCAACGTCCCAACGTTGTTGCTGGGTCACTTTATTAATCACAGCCTGGGCCTGCCACATTTCGAGTACGTCCGCAGTATTTACCTGGTAAGGCTGGTAAGCCGGATTATCGCTTACAAGGGTAAGTTTACTTTTATTTTTATTGCTTTTTATTACCCGTTTATAAACGATACCCTCACTATTACTGACTACTATGTAAGCAGTATTACTTTTCACATTTTCTATACCGTCCATTTTTTCACCTACAATAATACTGCCGCTTGGTGTAGGCATCATACTATCTCCAATGATTTC
>JBDSPQ010000308.1:0-3996 GCA_039930305.1 Ginsengibacter sp.
TATGAAAAAAACAATCATTATTGCCATGACCCCCTGTTGGCGCGAGTTTGGTAGCAAGGGTTTTTGTTAGTTTGCCATACTCGTGCCATTGACCATTAATTATAACTTAATGCAATCACTCCTTTCCCGCAAAAATCTCCGGCTATACTATATTTCCAATGTTCTTCTCTTATTACAAAGGCCGCCTGAACAGGATTTTGAGGTATATAATCTAATGTCTTGTCAAACATTACCTGATCTTTTATCTCTCTTGGTTTGTTATGCTGTGGCTCCCCACGGAAATGGAAACCCCGCTGAGAAAGTATGACAAAATAATTATTTTATCAAATAGCACAACCCGTGAAAGCCCGGCCAGCGTAGAGGAACAATCAATTAGGGAACACCATTCGTCACAATTTTGACAAAGCCAAAAAAAGGCATCTCATAAAGGTTTTCAAAATAAAATATGCTTAAATTTATCTGAGCGTTTGCAACGTAACCCGCAGGCGCCCGGTTATGAAAAAAACAAATATTTGCCTTGGATGCTGGGAACAGATGCATGCCCCTATTGCAATAAGAGGTCCTTTTTCCATTCTTTTCAGACCTTTTGGCATTAAAAAAAGCCAGATGCATCCTAATCTATGTACCAGTTGCGAAAGCATGTTTACCAGGGTTAAAAAAAGCAAACAAATAGCCATTTCAACCACCATTCTTTTTGCAGATCTCCGCGGCTATACTAATTTGTCGCAACGTACTGAAGGATCTAAAGTAAATGAGTTACTCCACTGTTTTTATGATCAATGCTCATCCGCCGTATGGGAAAGGGAAGGTATCATCAATAAGTTTATTGGCGATGCTGCGCTGGCTATTTTTAATTTTCCGCTGGTAAGAAAAGACCATGTGAAGAATGCAGTAAAGGCTGCTGCGGAACTGCAGAAAAATTGTGAAAACTTAAAAGACAGAATCGGGCTTGCCAGCGAAGAAAATATTGGTGTTGGTATTGGCATACATACCGGGGAATGTTTTTTGGGTGAAGTGGGCACATCTTATAAAGACTTTACTGCAGTAGGTCCAATCGTTAACCTGGCTTCCAGGCTACAGGGAGCTGCCGGTGCAGGGGAAATTTTGGTAACTGATGTTGTGTATAATCATGTAAATGACATCTTCCCATATTCACAAATGAAAACGGTGACTTTAAAGGGCATTCACGATCCGGTGAAAGCTTATGTTCTCGACTACATGAACATTGCGGTGTAGTAAAATATCACATGCTTGTGCAACGCCTTACTACCGCAATCTATATTGTCTTATACGACGGGACAACGTTTCTCTGTATTTGATTCTTGCGATCCGTAATGTTGGCGCGGATGCGGTTAAAAAATCTTCTTCTATCCTTTTCCCCAACAACACTTATGAGTGTTGATTTTTGCAAAATATTCTGGAAGTGCTTATAAGTGTATTCAGCAAATGATTCATCGGTAGTGCTAATATAATTAAGGTGGGTGTGGGTAAGGAATACAACTTTTTTTCCATCGAGGATGGGCAAATAAGTATTATCACCGAGTACGAAATCATTAATATACAAATTAAACGATGCACCCTGGCGGGTACCTTTGCCTGGCTGGTTCACTTTAAAGCCCAGCTCTGCCTGCATCTCCACAAAGTCAATTGATTTTTCGAGGCTATCATAGATGTCGTAAATATCCTCTTCACAGGAAAACACATTTGTCTCCTGGTAGTATTCAATTTGACGCAATGTAGTATTGATATTTTCTACATTCCATATTTCAGTAGAAGGAATATTGTTATAGGTGGCCAATATTTTTTCGCCAGTCTCCAGAAGTGAACCAATCATATTATTTGGATCAAACAGACTTTTATGGTATTCCGGATAATGAAGCACCGTCTTCATCCAAAAAAAATATTTGAAAGCCGCGAGGATCGGAAAATTATAATAGTGATAGACGGGAATGTCTTTGGGAAGTATGAGCAACTCCTTTTCTGTAAAAGAATTTATAATTTGATGTTGCCTGAGAAAATCCTGCAAATAACTTTCAAAATCAAAATTTTCATGTGCTGCTCTTTTGCCGGAGAAAATAACAGAATCAGAATCGAGGTGAAGAAGCTTATCGAGCGAGATTTTATATTTAGCGCAAAGTTTCCTTATTTCCTCCATAGCTATTGGCTTCTCCCCGCGAATTCTGCGATATGCGCTGTCATTACTAATATTAAGTTCACAAGCTATTTCTTCCACTAAAGAAATGTTTGGTGGCAGTATCTCCTTTATATACTGAAAGAATTGGTTTTGCGCACCTGTCGTATTCATAAAATTTATTAGAAATTACAGATAGGCTCCAGAAGGTTTAGTAAAAGTTGCAAAAAAAACTGAGATTAACTACAAAGTTGTAAAAATTCGTCTGGCGCATGTTGGCTTATTGTATTTCCCCTTAAAACCTGCGTTAATCCTCAGCACCTCCCCGCCGATCAATTTGCTATCCTTTTATTTCCACGGTAGTTTCGGTAAACCTCTATCAGACTACGAATGCTCAACGATAAAAACAGACCAAGGTATGCGTTTCATTTCTTTGCTCTATATCTCCTTGCCGTTAATGGCAATCCTGATTTTGCTTGAAGCGTGGGCTTTGGCAAAAGAACAGACTTTAAACCGTAAAGATCTCGTCGCAAGTTTTTTAGTAGCGTTAGGCCGTATCCCAATAGCTGCATTCACTAATGGATTCATCCTGGCACTTTATATCACTTTGTACAGGTACCGGATATTTGATCTTTCATCAAATAATTGGTACACCTGGATCCTGTGTTTCCTTTGCGACGATTTTTCATTCTATTGGTTTCATCGTGTAAGTCACAAAAGCAGGTTCCTCTGGGCTTCTCACCAGGTACATCATTCATCAAACCATTTTACACTTTCTGCGGGGATACGGGTACCCTGGACAAGTGAGCTTACCGGCAATTTTTTGTTTTGGGCATGGATGCCATTACTGGGCATCCCACCGCTAATGGTCATTTTCGCCAAATCTGTAAGCGTGGTATATCAATTTTGGCTACACACAGAAAAGATATTGAAAATGCCTTTTTGGTTTGAAGCATTCTTTAATACACCTTCTCACCATCGCGTTCACCATGGTTCTAACCTTAAGTACCTGGATAAAAATCATGGCGGTACCCTGATTATTTGGGATAAAATGTTTGGCACCTTTCAAACTGAAACGGGCAGGGCAAAATACGGATTAAGACATCGCTTGAAGACAGCCAATCCGTTGGTAATAGTTTTCCATGAGTGGCACCGGCTGTTGAAAGACGTACGACGTTCCCCTTCCTGGCGGCAAAAGTTTTGCTACTTTTTTAAAGCTCCCGGCTGGAGCCCTGAGGATAATTCAAAAACAACAAAGAAATTATTAACGGCTGGAATAGTTGGCCTACAAAAAGGCTGTCTTAAGATAAATAAAACCAAAACAATCACTAATAAAATTTCAAAAATGAAAAAACAACTTGTTGCAATATTCATAAGCAGTTTGCTTTTGAGTTGCCTTGCAGTTCATGCACAAACAAACACAATCGCCGGCGTTGTGAGAAATAGTGAGACTAACGAATCGATAAGTGGTGCTTCAATATTGGTAAAAGGATCGCCGGAAGGTACTTACGCCGATGAGAAAGGTTACTTCAAAATAGTAACAAGAGAAAAAACTCCTGTAACGCTCATCATTTCCTCTGTGGGGTACCAGCCTGCGGAAGTAAGCTCCGGCGAATCACCTGAACTTGTCGTGCAAATGAAACCATCATCATCGCTAGAAGTGGGCGTTGTAGTTGCTGCGACGAGAGCTCCCTTGCGTATTCTTGAGTCACCGGTGTCCGTGGAAAAATTCAACTACAACAATATAATTAATTCGCCTGCGTCCTCTTATTATGATATTGCGGGTACCCTGAAGGGTGTTGATCTTACCACCTCCAGCCTGCTTTTTAAAACCATCAGCACCCGTGGGTTCAATGGCAGCGGCA
>JBDSPQ010000309.1:0-2914 GCA_039930305.1 Ginsengibacter sp.
TAATAAAACATACTAATGTTTGCGGTATTTCCATTCGTAAAAATATAGCTGAAGCCTTTGAGGCAGCACTGGCCGGCGATCCTGAAAGTGCTTTTGGAGGTATATTAATAACATCAGCCGAAGTTGATAAAGTTACTGCCGCTAAACTGAAAGATCTTTTTTTTGAGGTGCTTATCGCTCCCGGATTTACTCCTGGTGCACTAGAAATTTTGCAATTAAAGAAAAACCGTATTCTCCTGGAGAGCAAAAATTATGTTGCTCCAGCGAACCAGGCCAGGAATATTCTAAATGGTATCCTCTCTCAGCAAACTGATGGAGGCAATTTTACTGAGTGGAAGGAGGAAGGTGGCACGGCCTCTAACGAAGAAGAAAAAGATGATTTAATTTTTGCCAACATTGTATGCAAGCATCTTAAAAGCAACGCTATTGCAATTGTAAAAGACAAGCAGCTTATCGGCAAGGGCTGTGGACAAACTTCCAGGATTGACGCTCTAAAACAATCGATTCAAAAAGCGGCACAATTTGGGTTCGATCTTAAAGGCTCGGCGGTTGCCAGCGATGCTTTTTTCCCTTTTGACGATTGTGTAAAGATCGCTCATGAGGCAGGCATAACAGCTTTCATTCAGCCGGGAGGATCCATTCGGGATAAAGACTCGATTGAATATTGTAAAGCAAATAATTTGATCATGGTTCTCACAGGTATGCGTCACTTTCGTCACTAACGATCAGGCGTGTATGTTTTCTAAAAAGCTACTATACATTTTTTTCCATTCAACGCTGTTGTCTCCTATCAGGTGATTGTGCATTACAGTAATTAAAGGTGCGTTTACCTTTTTACATTGATTATAGAAATACATTAATTCAGATAATGCATTAGCAGGTGTGTCTTTTTGATGAAAGATACTGTTGCTATCCATAAAGCAAAATGGATGCATGCGGATATTTGTTTTTATCTCTTTATGTAAATCGTATAAATAAAATGACCCCGCGTAAGAAGCGCGAAAGCCATTTATGGTGCCATAGCCTAAGGAATACTCGTCTGTGATGCCGGCACCAGACAAGGTATTGAAGGTGTCAGGCAGCATAAAACGAAGATAGTGTTGTTTACTGTGTGTAATAACTGAAGAAGTAATTTCTTCCAGCATACCCTTTTCTTCAATAAAAAGTTGCTTACTTGTTAACGAGTAATATGAAGGATGAATACCGGTGATATACCTGAGTGCGTGTTCTTTTATTAATTCCTGCATATTCCTCTTCAGAGGATGAATGTTCTTATCGTAGCGTGTTGTTTTTTGTGAAACCAGAAAAAAATAGATTGGTTTAAGTGAAAAACGGGTGTGCATCTCCGTAAGCCAACTAAATATATCGAAAGGATCTTTTTGATTTGATGTCAAAACACGGAAGCCCTCCGCAGCTTTACCTAAGCCGCGATTGAGAGATGAAGTCGCAAGATGGATGGCATTTCTTACAAAACTTTTACATTTCCATTCGTAAGCAATATCTATGTCGTAAGTAGGTATAAATTCAAATCGTGTTTTACAAACAATAGAACTCTGGGACTTATGATTGATAAGATCTTTAAAAAAATTTAACCACAAGTTCACCAACGGGATTTTTAAGAAATCATTTTTAAAGGCAACCGAAGCCTGGTGAGGATACCTGCCATGAGCATCTTTTTTATGCGGCAGATATTCTTCGTAACGACTGATAAGATAAAAAACTGCGCCAAAAATATCGAATGGGAAACTGCCTGTATTTTCATTCGTTTGAAAGAAAACTTTCAATCCATTAAATTCCAAAATATTGACGGGTTGCATTTGAATGAAATCCTCCAAAAGAATTTTGGAAGGCATGATACGGATTTCATCTGTAAGCAAGCCTGCTTCTGAATAATTTATTTTAATTCCTTCTGATAGGGAGAAAATTTTTTTATCTGTTGTAATTAAAAATTTAAGTTCCCAGTTTTCGCGGAAAATAAAATCAGCAACATATTGAAGCCTAGGAGATATGTTATCTGTGAGCAATATGATCATAATGATCTAGTCGCTTTTATTGAAACGTTCATTCCACATTTCATTAAATGTTTTTTTGGTGAAGTTTAGTTCAGATCTGTTAGCATGCCATCCCTTAAATAGCTTATTAACTACTTTGTTTTTTAATTTCCCGTTTCCCATATTCATCATGCTGCGACGCAGAGATGCCATCCTCCAAAGCTTCCAGGCTATTTTTTCTGAGAAGGTCGTCATGCCTTCAGCAACACTTTCTTTCCTGTTTTCAAGCAACAATTCATGGAGGTTAATTTTTACCGCACACACTTCCGTGCAATTGCCGCAGAGAGAAGAGGCATAACTGAGGTGTTTGTATTCTTCCATTCCCTGCAGGTGGGGCGTTATTACACTGCCGATCGGGCCACTGTACGTGGTACCATATGTATGCCCGCCGATATTTTTATAAACAGGGCAGGCGTTAAGACATGCGCCGCATCTTATACAATAAAGGCTTTCCCTCTGAACAGGATTTGCCAAAATGGTGCTGCGATTATTATCAAGAAGTATTACATACATTTCTTCTGGTCCATCGCATTCTCCGGCTTGCTTCGGCCCGGTTATGATACTGCTGTATACGGTTACTTTTTGGCCCGTACCATAAGTGGCGAGCAGCGGCCACATCAATGCCAGATCGGACATAGATGGAATTACCTTTTCTATGCCGGCAATAGCAATATGCGTTTTAGGCCAGGCCATGGTCAGACGCCCGTTGCCTTCATTTTCGGTTACAGCTATGCCCCCAATATCACTAACGATAAAATTTGCTCCAGTAATTCCGATATCAGCTTCGAGGTATTTTTCGCGCAACTTCTCCCTGGCAACCAAAGTCAATTGCTCCGGTGAAAGTTTGGAAGGAGTACCTAATT
>JBDSPQ010000310.1:0-4489 GCA_039930305.1 Ginsengibacter sp.
TAGCGCCGGAAGCGCCAAGGCTCGGTATAAGGTGGCTCTCTCCAAAAAGATAGTCTGTAAAGACGTGTGTAAGAGATGCAATAATTCCGCAGAGCAGGTAAAAGAAAAAATAGCGGACATGGCCAAGCCTATCTTCGAGGTTGTCTCCGAAGATCCAAAGATAAAGCATATTGCCGCCAAGGTGCGCAAAACCCCCGTGCATAAACATGGATGTAATTAGGGTAAGCCACACCGGTATGGCTGTAACTCCCAGGCCTGGTATTCGCACCGGGTCGCCACCCAGGGGATCCTGTACAAAAACAGCATCGGTCACCATATCGTGACCGCTCATGATCTCTGCCGGCACAGTTGAATAACTATATGTAAAGTCAAGATCGCTGCCCAACTGCTGGTAGTAGATGAATACAAAAATATTTATTGCGATAAAAAGATAATTTACAAAAGGAGTTCTTACCCTGTCGGAATTATCATCACCTATTGGCAGCATGGGATGGTGTTTGTAATACAAGATAGTAGAATTGCTGGAGTAGCACTTTGCATTTGTGTGAAATCTTAACAGGCATCACAAAGTCTCCCAGCATAAATATGAAAATTAAAAGAGGTTTTCTCTATATTGAAACAGCCTCTTTATTGACATAAAAAAAGTATGATAATTATTTTTTATCAGCTTTTGAGCCTCTAAACTTACACCATTTGCTACAACAGAAATTCAATAATGTATCACTTATTCCCTCCTGAAATTTTTTCAGAAAATTTAAAAAAAAAGAATTTTTGGCAAATCTGTATGCCAATCATTCATCAACTTTTAATCCAAAGCGCATTGGTACGTGTTTTGAAAATTGAAAATTGTCAACAATAATAATTAATCATTTAAAAAAGGAGGACATTATGAACATTCTAAAAAGAAACGGAAATTTCTCAAACACATTCCCTTCTGTATTTGATGATATTTTTACAAGGGATTTGTTTGACTTTAGAAATTCCAACTTTTCAAATGCAGGTACTACATTGCCTGCAGTAAATATTAAAGAAGATAACAATAATTTTAAGGTAGAAGTAGCTGCGCCGGGCATGACAAAAGATGATTTCAAAATTCAGCTCGATGGCAACACGCTTACTATTTCGTCAGAAGTAAACCATGACAAAACAATCAATGAAGAAGAAGACTATTCCAGGAGAGAGTTCAGTTATGAGTCATTCCAGCGTTCTTTTACTTTGCCAAAAGACGTAGTAGATTCAGACAAGATCAATGCAAAATATGATGGTGGCGTGTTGCACCTAACCATTCCGAAAAAGGAAGAAGCGAAACAAAAGCCTCCAAGGCTAATACAGATTTCGTAAGAATTAAATTATTTTAAACATTAAAAAGGGACTGTCATTAGACAATCCCTTTTTACTTATAATCCCCTTTTTATTTGTTATTTATCCCACCAAACTCTTGTACTCAATTTGTCCCCTCCCTGTGCAGAGACTGCTGCGTTTACATTATCTGTATTTACGGACAATTCTGAATTAGGATAAGTAAGCCTTCTGATAAATGTCCCATTTGGTACATCAGGGTTATTAGGCTGTCCGTAAGGGTTAGGAGTTAATGCAGGATATCCGCTTCTCCTGAAATTGGCAAAAGCTTCCGGTCCATTTAAAAAAGATGAGATCCAGTATTGAGTATTGATCTGCTCAAGCTCGCTCCCGGAAGAGAGCGGATTAGCAGCGACGTAAGCCTCTTTGTCGACAGGACTTATTGCAGAACCGGCATCATAAATGGCCATCTGGTCCATGTGTGCTCTTATGCCATCACCAAAATATTGCGCCGCTGTGCCGGATGAAATCCATCCCCTGAAAGTTGCTTCTGCAAGTAATAATAGTGTTTGCGAAGCGGTAACAAAGAAGGATGGAGAAGAAGTTTTTACGAGCCTCGTTCTGTCTACCTGGCTATAATCATAGAAACTGGCAAGCCCGTCTGCAGTGGCCTGGGCAACAATTGAGCCGTTATCATAGCCCATTGGCATACCAATTTGCAGGTCAGGATTGCTGGAAGCTACGGCAGGTTTTTGGTCGTTGCCAGAAGTAGCGCCAACATAACGGACAGCTATAGCCGCAAGCCGGGGATCACTGGTACTTTTCAGTTGATCAACAAATGGTTTTGTCAGGTAAAAATTGGCCGCTTCGCTTCCGTTCAGCATGTTACCTATTGGAAATGTATAATTCGCATCATGCCTCACATAGGCATTGTCGTCATTATTTGTGATGACGCCTCCTGCAAATGCAGCCTGCACGGTAGATTGCGCTTTGGCAGCATCCACCTTGCTAAGGCGCATGCCTGCTCTTAACAATAACGAGTAGCCAAACTTTTTCCATTTGGCAATGTTGCCGGCATACAGCGCATCCTGCGTTTCTATGGTGCCGGCAGGGTCTAAGGCTGCTGATGCTTGTGTTAATTCCTGTATTATTTGTGGGTAGATATCCTGTTGCCTGTCATAGGCCGGAAAGAATATCTGATCTGAATAACCGGCCCCGCCCTGCGCGTACGGAATATCACCATACTCGTCCGTTAGAACCATAAACACGTACGATTGAAAAATGCGGGCCATATTATTAAGATTGCTTCTGTCGGCAGCACCAGTGGTATTCACAATCACGTCGTGAGTGTATTTGACTACATTTTGATAATAAGGAGCCCACACATTTGAATTATCCCGGCTTTCCTGGTTAAAATTTGCTCCGGCAAGCACTCCGCCATTTGGCGTTATTAGTTGCTGTACAATACCCATGTCAAAGAACACTGTCTGAGTGGGGAATGATGCATTGATCACAGCATTATTTAAAAGAAGTACCGGATCAACAGAAGTAGGGCTGGTTGTATTTCTATTTAGATCTTCCAAACCTTTTTCACAGGAAGAAATACATAGCAGTATCAAAGCCAGCGCACCGTAGTTAAATATTTTTTTCATAATTAGTTGTAATTAAAATTTAATATTCAGATTGACACCTAATCCTCTCGTGGATGGAAGACCTGCGGATTCCAGGCCAATCATATTATCCGAACTATAACCTGCTGTTTCGGGATCGATATTGTCAATCCATTTTTTTATCATCAATACATTATTGGCCACGAAATCAATTTTAAGCCCTTTAACCGGCCAGCTCGCGGGAACGTATTTGGTGAAATCATAACCAAGGGTTACCTGCCGCAGTTTCCAGTAACCACCATCATACACCACCGATTCCACAAGCGCCTGCGACCGAAGGTGTTCCCAGTATGTTTGATTTGCTGCAACGGCGGTATTTACAGCTCCACTTGCATCGACACCGTCCCCTATGACCCCACTTTCCCTTCCTTCCAAAGTCATCTTATGCAGGCCATGGCGGACAGCATTGAAATTTGTACCAGAGAGTATCTTGTTGCCTAACTTATAATCTATAAATACCGTAAGGTTTACACCTTTATAGGCAAATGAATTTAAAAATCCTCCTGTCCATTTGGGTAATGCGCTGCCAAATAATATCAGGGTGGGAGTTCGTAATGGAATACCATTCGCCTGAAAAATCCTTTGTCCTTTAGCATCGCGGGCGTAGCCGAAGCCTGCTATCTGCCCAATTTCTTCTCCTACCACATTCCTGATTTCGCCATTGAAGGGATGGAAACCAATGGTAATACTTTCTCCGGGAGTATTGGTCAAAATACTCAACACTTTGGTTTTATTAAAGGACGTGTTTGCTGTAAATTCCCAATTGAAATTTTTTGTTTGTACCGGCAAAAGAGTTAGCAATACTTCAAAACCAAGATTGCGGCTTTTACCACTATTTATTCTCGTATTCACAAATCCGGATGCATTTGATATTTGCACGGGTACAATTTGGTCCGAGGTTATTTTCCGATAAGCGGCAATGTCAAGGTTTACCCTGCTCTTAAACATTTTGAGTTCCAGACCCACTTCAGTTTCAGCCACCCGGCTCGGCTTCAGGTTAGCATTTGGTACAGTGCCTCCGCTTCCGCCTACAGCTACCGGAGTTCCATTAGGATTATTAATAAGGTTAGAATTAATAGAATAGAAAAGTTGATCGGAATAAGGAGATACATCCCCGTCACTACCTACTTCAGCATATCCAAGCCGGATCTTTCCAAAATCCAGCCATGATACATTTTTAAGATGCTCAGAAAAAACATATGCACCCGATACTGAAGGATACAAGATGCTCCTGTTTGCTGCTGACAGTGTAGAAAACCAATCATTTCTCACCGTCCCATTCAAATATAAAGTCCGCTTCCATGATATCTCACCGGAACTATACAAAGAATTTACTCCCTGCTCAATCAAACTATAAACTGGATTTTTCGCCCTTCCATTTTGAACGGTATAGAGACCTCTGATCACAAAGTCATTTACCTGCACGTTGTTGATGTCAGACCGTCTGCGGAGTTGATTCCCACCGCCTGTAAGTGTCAAATCAAAATCTCCAACTTCTTTATTTGCGCTGACCAAAAAAT
>JBDSPQ010000311.1:0-3377 GCA_039930305.1 Ginsengibacter sp.
CTACATTACGCGCAATTCCACTTTGCACTGTATCAAAGGCCACTGCACTGGGGTCAGCACCCATTGCATGTTTCACTATGGGAACATTAGCCCTCTCGCTCCATATATTTAGCTGGTCCACTGCAGCCGCCCTGAATGTATCGGCCGCCCCCAATATGACCGATTTACCGGCGAGATTAAAATTGTGTGCAAGCTTCCCAATGGTGGTTGTCTTACCTGCACCATTTACACCAACAACCAATATTACGTGCGGGCGATGGTCTGGCAGTTCGTAACTTCTATATGATGTTTCAGGATTTGAATCGACTAAAATATTCTGGATCTCTTCTTTCAAAATCCTGTTGAGTTCCGATGTATTTACATATTTATCCCGGGCGATCCGCCTTTCAATTCCTTCTATAATTTTGACCGTGGTATCCACGCCTACATC
Source organism: Ginsengibacter sp. (assembly GCA_039930305.1). Lineage (GTDB taxonomy): Bacteria > Bacteroidota > Bacteroidia > Chitinophagales > Chitinophagaceae > Ginsengibacter. The sequence continues at coordinate 431 of JBDSPQ010000311.1, forward strand.
TGCACTCACCAAAGCATTCTCAAGATCGTCCAACACTTCTTCATCGACCGTCGATTTGCCGACGATTACTTTCGTTATTTTATCAAAAAAGCCTGCCTTCGTTTTCTCCAACCCCTTATCAAGGGTTTCCTGTTGTTCTTTCTTACCGAAAAGCTTGTCAAAAATTCCCATACCTAAAGATTATAATAAGGGTAAAAATAAATAAAGCTATCCGCGCAGTTGCAGGATAGCTTCATAATACAGTTTGGTAATAAAAACTAACTTCCGAGAAAATCCTTGATCTTATCCTTGTGAACGATTGACTCTTTAAAAGTATACGAGCCTGATTTCGGGCTGCGAACAGTACGCACCACTTTGGTCCAGTTTTTTGCCTCGGCAGCGGATTTCTGATCCTTGGTTTTTATCGCCGTTTTAGCTGATTTTGCCATAATATAAATTTGCTGATTTGCTAATAGCCAATGGGCTTGTTATTTATTTAATTTCTTTATGTACGGTCACTTTTTTAAGAATTGGGTTGTACTTCTTTAATTCCAACATTTCAGGTGAGTTTTTTTTATTTTTCTTCGTGATGTAACGGCTGGTACCAGCCATTCCTGAAGTTTTGTGTTCGGTACACTCTAAGATTACTTGTACCCTGTTTCCTTTCTTTGCCATGACAATTATTTAAAAATATTCTTGATTCTATCAGATCTTCACACCCTGAGACCTCATCTCCTTTACAACCTGGAAAAGACCGTTTTTATTAATAGTACGGATGGCTTCTGTTGACAATTTAAGAGTAATCCATTTATCCTCTTCAGCAAGGAAGTAACGCTTCTTCTGCAAATTGGGCAGAAAACGCCTTCGTGTTTTTATATTCGAATGAGAAACCTTGTTTCCTGTGATGGGTCTCTTACCCGTTATCTGACATACTCTGGCCATAGTGTTCTTTTTTTCGGACGGCAAAGGTAACAAAGAAATATTTACCTGAAAAATTATATCTTGACTATTTTTCAGCATATTAAACTGAAGCGCGTTTATGGCAGTGATATCCCGGAAGGCACACTTTATGCTGTAAATCTAAAAAATATATTTATGGAAACGTTTGGACAGATAATTAATAGTGAAAAACCTGTACTGGTCGATTTCCATGCAGAATGGTGCGGCCCATGTAAAATTATGGCGCCGGAATTGAAACGTTTTGCACAAGGAAACCAGGAGAAGGTGAGGGTATTGAAAATAGACATCGATAAAAACCAGCCTACTGCATCACATTATAATATACAGGGAGTTCCCACTTTAATTCTGTTTAAAAATGGCAAAGTGCTGTGGCGGCAATCTGGGGCCATGAGTGCAAACCAAATTTCAGATGCAGTAAGTTCGCATTTATAAGAATATATATAAGTATCTATCATGGGAAATAAAATAATCAATTCAGTTTATAAAAAAGGAATGGCGTTTTCGACTGAACTAGAAGGCCATTCCATTACTATTGATCTTACGGCTGAACATGGCGGCAACAATCTTGGACCGGGTCCGAAAAGCCTGATGCTTGTCTCGCTCGCGGGATGTACAGGTGTGGACGTTGTAGCCATTCTTAATAAAATGAAGGTTGTCTATGCTGATCTGTCGATAAAAGTAGAAGCACACGTAACAGAAGAACATCCAAAAATATATGACGCCGTAACGGTAACATACACCATCAGGGTTAGCAAAGCAGACGAGCCGAGAGTAAAAAAGGCAGTAGATCTTTCCCAGGAAAAATACTGTGGAGTAAGTGAAATGTTCAGGGCCTTTTCTAAATTATCAAGCCAAGTGGTTTACCTCCGCTAAAGCGCGTATTTTCCTATTTTTTACTTCCTTCCGCTTTTTCCACTCACGAAGCATTTGCAAAACAATTGCGCAGACAATCAGGCTGAAGCCGGCATAAAATCCCGACCCCAAAAATTTATTCTCCTTAAAAATCAGGAATGCGAGAATGATTGAATAAACAGGTTCCAGATTGTAGCTCAGATTTGCCGTGAAAGCCGAAATCATCTTAAGAGCATTCAGTGAAAATATAAAACTAACTACCGTGCAAATAACAGCAAGTATCATAAGCCAAAGCCAGTCTGCACTGGAAGGAATAAGATTTCCCGACGGAAAAAATGTGAGGTAAACAGGCACCAGGACGCACAGGGTCAAAAAACCGCCAACCATTTCATAAAGCGTAACGATTTTCGAGGTAAAATCCGGAAGAATAATTTTATTAAGAATCGGAAATATGCTCGCAAAAATTGCAGAAACAATTCCGAAAATCAGCCCGGTCTTATATTCAGGATAAAAATTAAAAATCAAATAAATACCTACAACTGCGAACAATCCAAGTCCGACTTCAACGGGGTCAATTTTCCTGCTAATAATCAGCGGCTCAAGAAAAGCAGTAAAGAATCCAATAGTAGAAAGACATACAACCGCAACCGACACGTTGGAATATTTGATACTACCGTAGAATGTTACCCAATGAAAGGCCACGATAGCGCCTATCCCAAAAATTTTCAGCAGGCTTCGAAGGGAAATTTTTATAGGTTCCCGCGAAAATAACATAATGGGAACGAGGACAAGTGCACTCAGCAGCATTCTATATAGCACAATCATGCCTTCATTAAGATCGATCAGCTTACCAAGAATAGCTGTAAAACCTGCAAACAACACAGCTAAATGAAGCTGAATAAATGCTTTTTTCATTAGCCAAATGTAGCTTACCGGCGTGACGTTAAATACAGTCATCTATATATTCTTCTGGCCCGGTATTCTTATCAAACGATTTCGAGATGCATTTTCAAATACCCATTTTCGATGCCATAACACCTGCACTATTTAACATTCCTTTGCGCAAAAAAAATATAGCCTTAGGAAATGTAGCGTTCATAGTTTTATATTTGCCCCTCTTTATTAAATAGGTATCATGAGTTTTAAACGCATCAAT
>JBDSPQ010000312.1:0-3036 GCA_039930305.1 Ginsengibacter sp.
CCGTCAAGCGATTTTCATCAATTTTGTAAAGTACTTTTAAAAATTTCTGTTTGGCGCAATAAAGCACCACCCCCACATTCAGAAATTCTTCCCGCTCTACACGCGGCACAATGCGAATAACTGCATACTCAAATAAATCTTTCTCTTGCATCTTGTGCTTCTTTTACAAAAATGGATGAATGCCTGAAACGCATAATTAAAAAGTTTTCGTAGGCCTGCTGATGCGATTGTATTGATTCAAATGGCGCGTCAATCAACAACCATTCATCGGGTATCAATGCGACAACAAACCGTATCATTTCTTCACTCAACAAAGCATGTATTTCCTCATCGACACGCCCCATATCGCTTGCCTGAGCAAGCAATACATGGTCTTTGATGTGGGTAAAATGACGCGTAGCCTGCGCCTCCCAGTTGTGCCATGCGTGATGAAAATATAAGCCCGCACCATGATCAATAAGCCATAGTTCGTTATTCCACCAAAGCAGATTGGTATTTCTTGAAGTGCGGTCCACATTGTTCAGCAGGCTGTCTAACCAAACAATTTTGGACGCTTCTGCTGAATTCACTTTTGTAACTATCGGGTCAAAAGTGACCGATCCCGAAAGATAATGTAAGCCAAGATTTAAGCCAACGCTGGCTTTTAAAAGATCCTGTATTTCTTCATCAGGTTCCGTTCGGCCAAAGGCTTCATCAAGATGCGCAAATACAATTTCCGGAATATGAAGATTGAGAAGTCGGGCAAGCGTCCCTCCGATCAGTTCGGCAATCAATGCTTTAACTCCCTGCCCTGCTCCGCGAAATTTCAGAACGTATAAAAACCCGTCATCGCCCTCCACTATAGCGGGCAGCGAACCTCCCTCGCGTAATGGTGTAATGTAACGCACAACATTCACGTGCCGGATATCTGTTAAAAGACTTTTCATGAATTACAAACATACAAATATCGGGGACTGTTTTTTATTTGACTAGCTGTCACGATTTTATAGCCTGTTCAATTTAATTCCATAAATGTCTTGAGTTACAAACATCAGGACAGCAGCTGTTTTATTATTTAAAGATTATGCGAATAGTTAACTGTGGCCACTTGCGATTAGAAAGTTGCTAAGGGTAGCCGGGGGCTTAACAAATGCCCCAGGAGCTGAAATCACTCGGCATACCCACAAAATTGATTATCTATCAGAGGCATTTTAATGGTATCTCCATGCCTTCCTGTATAGTTGATAGATTTCAAAGATATTTGCAATGCTTTGATAAATATTTGAAATGACGGAAATGACAATTACAAACCGAACCCTGGCTAATCCCGTAATTAAATTACCCTGAACATCATAACACTCTTCGGAAATGATGAGCCATAGCTAACCTAAACCACTTTGTTTTGAAAAAAATTTTAATAGTTGATGATGATGAAGATATTCTGGAAGCCGTAAGCCTGATATTAATAAATGCGGGCTTTGATATAGCTACGCACAATACGGGACTCGGTGTACCGGCTAAAGTTTCAGCATGTAGTCCCCATGCAATCTTGCTAGACATTACCCTTCCTGGTAAGCGAGGAACAGAAGTTTATAAAGAGCTTATTAAGACCTGCGACACGCCCATAATTTTTTTCTCGGCAAATGCCGATAGAGGGAAAGTACTTGCGGAATGCAATGCCTACGATTTTATCTCCAAACCTTTCGACATCCACCACCTTGTAAAGGTAATAAGGGGGTGCGTTAACAGCGCCTGAAGTGCGGTCGAAACCATTCAGTTCGTTTAGCTTTCACAGATTATTGAAGTGGATAATGGTAGCGGATAAAACCCCGCTGGTATCCTGATTTAAGTATGTTACCAGACTTACACAATCATAACGGCTACAGCAAATAATCACAGCAAAAAAAATACAAAAAATGTGAGAGCAATAACATACCCGTAAACCATTACAGAGTAAATTGCAAAAGTTTAATAAACAGCTAACCCAAACCCCAAGTACTTTGCAGACCTATAAAAGTACTAAAGCTACATATTATGGAAAGCAACCTTGTACAATCCTTCAAATCATTTTACCTCGCTTCCTTTTTTGAACGAAGCCAGCTTCACTCTATCCTTTTATTAGACAAGGATGGCGCAATCGTAAGGGTGAATACAGCATTTGAAGACGCCTTTGGATTTACCGAACTCGATTTGAAAGGCCGCAACTTTAGTATGCTCTTTACCGACAGTGACCAAAAGAAAGAATTGCCAAAAAGAGAATTAGAAAAAGTGTTGGCAACCGGCCAGGCAAATGATAAAAATTTTTTGGTAAGCAAGCATCAGGGGCCGGTGTGGGTAAATGGCGAGAGCGTGCTTTTGACCGGCGAATCCATGGAACCTTTTATTTTAAAGGTGGTGCAGGATATACATACTGAAAAGGAAAGTGAACATATCATCGAAAACATAAACAAATTCAATGAAAATGTTTTGATGTCGATAAAAGATGTTGTTATTGTAATAAACCAATCTTTTAGGGTTATCAAATACAACACTGCTCTTCAGAAAACTTTTTTCCCAGACATAAGTGAAGTTGAATTAGACGACTTTAATTTTTTTGTTGACCGGCACGACTCATCAGGTTTACTAAGGGAAAAAATTAGTGAACTTTTAAAAACCAGGAATTCCTTTACAGATATGGAAATCCCCATGTTCATACAGGGGGAAAATTACACTTTCAGCGTCACCGGGTCTTTAGTATCAATACCGGGTTCACCGGAAGGCATCCTGATGGTGATGCATGATATAACTATTGACAAACTAATTGAGCAGGAGAAAGAAGATATCATTGGCTTCGTAGCACACGAATTGCGCAACCCGTTAGCCAGTATGTTAATGACAAACAGTTTAATCAGGGAACTTATAAAGAGTGAGCAATCTTCGATGATTGAAAAGTTACTGCGGCGTAATGCCAAAAATATTACCCGGCTAAGCCGTATGGTTACCGAATTATATGAAGCCACAAAAATAGCCTCCGGCAGTTTTGTGCTGGAGATAGCACAGCTAAATTTTGACGAAATG
>JBDSPQ010000313.1:0-8130 GCA_039930305.1 Ginsengibacter sp.
ATCAAAGTGTGATCAAGGATGCTATGACTCACATCTCCAGTTAAATTAAAATAGCTGTGATTCGTCAGGTTAACGGGAGTTGCTTTATCTGTTTGGGCGTTGTATTCAATTTTGAGCTCAGCATCATTTGTTAAGGTGTATTTTACCGTCACATCAAGGTTGCCTGGATAACCTTCCTCTTCATCTTTACTTACATAATGTAGGGTGAGTGCTGGTGCACTGGTGTCAGTGACAGAAGCATCCCAAATGACTTTATCGAACCCGGCTAGACCACCGTGGAGTGTGTTCTTGCCATCATTAGCAGCAAGCTGGTACACCTTTCCATCAAGTGTAAATTTTGCATTGCCAATCCTGTTACCATAGCGGCCAATCAAAGCTCCGAAATACGGAGGTTTTTGTAAATATTGGTTGAGGCTGTCGAATCCAATAATAATGCTCGATGCTATTCCATTCTTATCATGTGTTACAAAGGAAGTTACTATGCCTCCATAATTTGTAATCGTAACCTTGTTACCCGCTTCATTAGTTAAGGTAAAAAGTGATACTTTTTTTCCATCAATATTGCCCCAATCTGATGTTGTAATTCCTGCTTTTAATGAATCCGGACCTTGGCTTTCTTCAGTTTCAGACGTGCTATCATTGCAGGCGATATTCGTGCAAATACTCATTGTTAGTAAGAATAAAATGTATTGTTTCATTTGGAAGTTATATTTTTTGTAGATTATTCTATTAAAGTTTTCTGTTTTATTCACCTGCTGAGATGTTTTTCAAAAATTATTTTTTGAGAGCGAATCACAATGTATAGATGTTATTATAATTACCATGACTGGGTATTGTACTATTTAATTGTCAACACTACTACAGATGCAGGGGGCAATGTTACTGTGATGCCATCCTTCGCAAAAGAAAAATCTTTGAAAGCAACTGGTTTAATTTTATCAGGAACATCAAATGAATTATAGTCCTGTATTTTAGCAGAAACCAATACCCGCCCGGTACATGAAGCGTTTTTCTTTTCGCCGGGATTTATTTTTATTTTTTGAGATGTCGCCGGATCGATATTCACTATTGAGATATGAATAATGCCAAGGCTGTCTGTCGAAGCAGATGCCGAAACTGCAGGCAGTTTTTTACCATTAAATATATAATCAGGACTGTTTATTGTTAGTGGAAGCAAGGTGGCGTCCTGGTGCACATTGTACATTTCCATCACGTGGTATGTGGGGGTGAGAAGTATTTTTTCTTTATCGGTAAGAATAACCGCCTGGAGCACATTGATAGTTTGCGCCAGGTTGGCCATGCGAACACGATCTGCATGATTGTTGAAAATATTCAGGGTCATACCTGCAATCATAGCATCCCGCATAGTATTCTGTTGATAAAGAAATCCCGGATTAGTGCCCGGTTCTACCTGGTACCAACCTCCCCATTCGTCAACGACAAGCGCAATTTTTTTCTCCGGGTCATATTTATCCATGATAGCCGAATGTTTGGTAACAATGTCTTCCATCTCCCAGGCTTTCGTAAGGGTTTCAAAGTATTGTTGTTCTGTAAAATCAGTGGCGGACCCTTTTTTATTCCAGTCGATGACTGCGTAATGGTGGAGGCCTGTACCCGAGATCATGTTGTGCGGAATATCGCGCATCATCACTTCTGTCCAGTGATAATTGTCATCGCTTGCACCTGAAGCTATTCTAAAAAGGTTATGGCTGTTGGTCCAATCTGTCATAAATGTGGCATACTGCCTGTATATATTTGCATAGTATTCTGGCGTCATATTTCCTCCACATCCCCACACCTCGTTGCCTACACCCCAGTATTTCACGTTCCATGGTTTATCGCGGCCGTTAGATCGCCTCCAGTCTGACATTGGACTTTTACCCTCGAAATTTACATATTGCAACCATTCGGATAATTCCTTTACAGTTCCACTGCCTACATTTCCTGCGAGATATGGTTCAGCGCCGAGCTGTTCACACATATTTAAAAAATCGTGTGTGCCAAAACTGTTGTCTTCCGTAATCCCGCCCCACCATGTGTTTACCATTTCAGGTCTTTTGTCTTTTGGCCCCACACCATCTTTCCAGTGATAAGTGTCGGCAAAACAACCACCTGGCCATCGTAATAAAGGAATTTTCATTTTGCGCAAGGCAGCTATTACATCATTTCTTACGCCGGCGGTGTTCGGAATGGTTTTATTTGAATCGCCCACATAAAAACCATCGTAAATGCAGCGGCCGAGATGCTCTGCAAAATGCCCATAAATATTTTTATTGATCTTGCTAAGACCACTATCGTAATTAATTTTTACTTCTACCTGCGATTGAGCAAACTGGCTGCAACACAAAAAAATAATCAAAAATAATTGAAGTTTAATACGGTTCATAAAAGAATTTTTTAGATAACACTATTATAAATATAGAGATGCACCACTCTCTAAGTTTGCGTAAACAGGTGAGTGGTATAAAAATTATTAGTTATTGAAGCAATCTATTTGTCAAACAATCCTAATAAAGGGTAGTATTTTAAACAGTGGCAGCTTTAAATAATATCCTGGTGTAAATGTAAAATAAAATAAATGTATTCTTGACAATTATTAATCAAAATTATTAACGTGTACCGGAGTTGACCGTATCAATTATTTGCCCATGTTCATAAAATCCACTGCGAGGTTAGCTAAAGCTTTCACTCCAAGAACAAAACCACTTTCATCAATGAAAAAATCGGGAGTATGATGAGGCGGAGCCTTTAATGGATCTTGTCCTTTTGGCATACCACCTAAAAAGAAAAAAAGTCCGGGAACTTTTTCCTGGAAAAATGAAAAATCTTCCGCTCCTGTTACGGGGTTTTTTAGAATTACATTGGTAGCTCCGGCAGTAGTTCTTAAAGACGGCAGCATTTTCTCTGTAAGGGCGGGATCATTAAAAGTTACCGGGTAATGTGAGGTATAAGGAAGTAAAATTTCTGCTGTGGCGCCTGCCGCTTCTGCTGTTTTTGAAACAATTTGCCGAACTCTTTCGAGCATCATTTTTTCATCGTCTTTGCTTAGCGACCGGACGGTGCCCAGCATCTCCACTTTTTCCGGGATGATATTGGTTCTGTTACCGCCATGAATTGCTCCTATTGTTACAACGCCCGCATTTTCAAGAATATTAAGATTGCGGCTCACAATCGTTTGCAGGTTGTTAATGATCTGCGCAGCAACGACTATCGGATCTACTGACGACCATGGATAGGCGCCGTGGGATGATTTACCGTTTATGGTGATTTTCATGTCATTAACTCCCGCCATTGTTCCACCAGGACGATAAGAAATGGTACCAACTTCTATTTGGGAATTTACGTGCAATCCGAAAATGACATCTACTTTTGGGTTTTCCAGGACGCCCTCTTTTACCATCAGCTCTGCCCCGCCTTTCTCGCCAAACGGCGCGCCTTCTTCTGCCGGCTGAAAAATAAATTTAACGGTACCTTTCAAATCATTTTTCATCGAGGAGAGCAGCTCAGCGACTCCCATCAGAATGGCTATGTGAGAGTCGTGGCCGCATGCATGCATTACGCCCACTTCTTTTCCTTCGTACATTGTTTTTGCTTTTGAGGCAAATGGCAGGTTGGTACGTTCGGTAACGGGAAGTGCATCCATATCTGCCCTCAGTGCTACTACAGGACCAGGTTTATTTCCTTGTAGAATTCCGACGACACCTGTTTTTGCTATTCCTGTTTTTACTTCCATACCTAAAGACAGCAAATGTTTAGCGATAATGGCGGATGTGCGTGTTTCAAAGTTTCCGAGCTCGGGGTGTTCATGAAAATCACGCCGCCAGTCTATCACCTTTGGCTCTATCGAAGTTGCTGCTTTATTTATCTTTTCCCTAAGGTTACTGGTTTGCGAAAATGCCGGAAGGGCTATCAGCAATAATGCGCTGGCGAATATTTTCTTCATTTTACAATTAAGTATTGTTGTTAAAAATACGATATTGATTGTGAATTTTTTCGTGCTGCGTTGCAGCTTTTGCAGCGTACATGCTGCTACTTCTTACGGTAGGAATTTTTCTATTGCCCATTCCTGCTATAAGTGTGGCACTATTTAATTGCTTCATTTTTGGGATGAGTTTTAACTCCGACTATTTTAATAGGTAGGTTTTGCGGCAAAAATGAGGAACGGTTTATTAAAAGAAAATTATTTGCATGATCTTTGGCCACTAAAAACGAAAACGCTGCGTTTAGTTCGTACTCAAAAATTGCAACGGTTTCCCGGATTTACGGGTCATTAGTTTTATGCAGATGAAAACCATATTCATATTGGCGTCAGCCATTTTTCTTTACTGGAAGGTGAGTGCACAGAACTGTACAACTTTAGGTCAAAATCCTGCGACAGCTTTTCCGGTCTGTGGTACGGATACATTTAGCCAGTCAACGGTTCCGTACTGCGGAGGGAAGTCTATTCCCGGCCCTTGTAGTCGCGACGGTTTATCTGACCTAAATCCTTTCTGGTATAAATTTACCTGCTTTGCCGGCGGAACTCTCGGATTTGTAATTACCCCAAATGATCTTGATGATGATTATGACTGGCAGATTTTTGATATTACAGGGCATGCTCCCAATGATGTCTACACGGATGCCTCGCTATTTGTTTCCTGCAATTGGTCAGGAAATACCGGCCTTACTGGAGCAACACCTTCCGGCACTGCATTAGCAAATTGTGCAGGGTATGCCTATCCGACTTTTGGCAGCATGCCGGTATTAAAGGCAGGACACGATTATATCTTATTAATAAGTCATTTTACGACTTTTACCCCTTCGCAAAATGGTTATAAATTATCCTTTGGAGGAGGAACTGCAAGTATAACAGATCCACTGCCTCCCGCATTAAAAAATGGTTTTGCTTCATGCGATGCGACTGAAATTACAGTGACACTCAATAAAAAAATGAGATGCAGCAGTCTTTCATCTAACGGAAGCGAGTTTATGATTTCAGCGCCGGGGTTTTCCATAGTTTCAGCAATCGCGACAAGTTGCGCAACGGGATTCGATATGGAACAACTAACACTTACTGTTGATAAACCTTTATCGCCCGGCCAGTATACACTTACCATAAAAAACGGAACTGATGGAAATACGCTGTTGGACAATTGCAATACCTCCATTGCCGTTGGGATATCTGTGCCTGTAGAAGTATTTCCTGTGCAGCCGACGCTGATGGATAGCTTGACGACACCGACCTGTGCCCCAGAGTCGCTCGAACTGGTATTTAAAAAGGAAATTCTTTGCTCATCTATATCGCCGGATGGAAGCGATTTTCTTGTGACCGGACCGTCAGGCGTGACCGTTAGCAGTGCTGCGGGTATGTGCCAGAGCGGCTCGGCTGGAGTTATACTAATTCGTTTGTCAGGGCCAGTGGTAAAGGGTGGAACGTACCGTTTGACTCTTGTAAAAGGCAGTGATGGAAACACTTTATTAGATCTTTGTAGCAAAGAAACTCCTGCGGGATCCTATTTAAGTTTTACCGTAAAAGATACAGTATCTGCTGACTTTAGCTACATGGTGGCGCAGGGCTGTACTTCAAACAAGGTTTCTTTTTTTACCAATGGAAATAATGGTGTCAATAAATGGTTTTGGAATCTTGGTTATGCTGGCAACAGTTCATTGCAGAATCCGGTAACTATGTATAATACGTTTGGCAACAAAGAAATTAGTCTCACCATATCTAATGATTTTTGTAGTGATTCAATCACAAAGGTCATCACCTTAGGGGATGAAGTTACCGCAGCCTTTGACGTTACAAATACATTGTGTCCGGAGGATTCTGCCCTTTTCGTAAATAATAGTAAAGGGAATATTGTTTCGTATTTATGGGACTTCGGTGACGGTACGCAAAGTAGTGCGCAAATCCCGTCTGCTAAATATTATAGCTCGGCGGGGCTGGAAAAGGTTTACCCCGTTCGATTGATTGTAAAAAACAGTATTGGTTGTTCCGATACTGCTGCCCGCAATATCCGCTTGCTCAAATCTTGTTATATCGCTGTTCCAAATGCATTTACTCCAAACGGAGATGGTGTTAATGATTTTCTATCTCCACTTAATGCCTTTAAAGCAGATAATCTCGATTTCAAGGTTTATAATAGAATCGGGCAGTTAGTGTTTCACACCACAGACTGGACGATGAAATGGGATGGAAAAATTAAAGGAGAACCCCAGGATAGTGGCCTTTTTGTATGGATGCTGAGTTTTATAAATCGGGATACCGGCGAAAAAGTATTTCAAAAAGGGTCATCTGCTTTACTCCGATGACCGCAGTTCTGGGGTGTAATTCAGCCAAAGCTTTAAAATGATTCCAAACAAATTTTAATATTTACCCGGGCAGGTGAAATTTGATCGCATCACCCGGGTAAATCATTTATAACTTTATCAACGGACTGAATCCGGAAGTGGAAGCTGTAATATCCTGCTGCTTTTGAACATTGTCCTGGTTGCTTTTGCCGGTGTCGTTGTTGGTTGAAATTCCTATTAAAAAAAGAGCCGGAATAGCTATACCAATTATTAATACCTGGAAAGCGTATATGATACGCTTGAACATCTCCAATTTGTTATCGCTTGCAATAAATTGTGCCTTTTTCATCTTATTTAATTTTTGTTTTTAGTAAGTGATAAAGCAAAGATATGTATTTAAACATGTTCTATGCAATACATAGTACATTGAATGGCATAATACAGGTTCAAATGGTCAAAACAATAACATGAATGGAAATGCAAACGATGGTTTTACAATAAGAATAGAGAGGATGAAAAAAGGTGCTGAATGCAGCACCTTAAAGTTGGTTTTTCAATATAAGGCAAAGTCGTAGTTATCGTGGTATAACTATTTTATTTATTCTATACTTAAAAATTCAACATTAAATTAAAAAAAGCAAGGGAAGGTTTAAAACGGAGTTTGACAAGGTTTATCGTTGAGAGCAAATCTAACAACGGATTTCTAAATTTCAAAATAATCTGCGCTCATTTATCAACATAATGTGGACATGCATAAAATAAAAAACAAATGGTTGATCGATATTCTAAAATGGATAGTCAATTCCTATTGTCGCATTGAAATTCTCGTATCTCCATTGCCTGTTTTCAATACCTGTCCCAAATAAATGGCCCAATGTTATAGCTGGAATTTGCCATCCATTGTTTTCAGGATTATCAGGCCGCTTAAATCTGAAGCCTACATCGAACCGGATTAAGAAGTAGCTGAAGTCAAAACGGAAGCCTACACCGGAAGAAACTCCCAACTGCTTGTATAAGGTTTCAAATTTAAACTGGGTCGTATCTGATGATCCATCTGGTTTGGTATTTTTGAAATTCCAGATGTTTCCTACATCGGCAAATAATGCCATTTTAAACAGAATAGCGTTTGAGAACAATGGCGCCACATTGAAACGATACTCTGTATTTCCTTCGAGTTGAATATCGCCCGTCCTGTCGTTGAACAGGGCGTTATTTGCGAAGGGGGATAGGGGTTGTCCTCCAACGCCTATGCTTCTTACAGGCCAGCCACGCATACTGTTTGGGCCTCCGCCGAAATATTGTTTGAAAAACGGTAGGGTAGTATCAGTTTTAGAAACCGGTATGCCCACCCCTGCAAACGCCCGGAAGACTATCGCCGATTTAGGATGGTTAATCGTGTAAGTGTATTCGATGTCTGTTTTTATAAATTCTTTCAGGTACTTATCAAAAAAATTGCCGTTCAGAGGATTTTTGGCACCCGTCTTCAGCAACCCATAAATCAGGCCTGACTCTTCAAGATTTAGATTTAGGGTCCTTATCACCTTAGGATTGTCCGGCTTTGCGCTGGCACTTTTATAGCTCAGGCCAGTTCCCATAACAAGAGCCGTATTAAATGAGTATCGCAGGAACGGATATTTTTGAAGAGTGGTATTAAAACTGTCCGACCGGTTGTACAATCTATGATAGTCAAAATTAAATAATCGCAGGCTCCAGAGATGCTTTTCATTGTTGGTAAAAGTGAAACCGTAAGTCAGGTTAAAAATTTGCTGATTAAAAAAATCAATTCTGTTTATGAGGGAGAAATTCGTATTAATAAATGATTGCCTGGTAATTAATTCCTTCTTGTTAAAAGGATTAAAG
>JBDSPQ010000314.1:0-2702 GCA_039930305.1 Ginsengibacter sp.
AAAAGGATAATTTTTATAAAGTTTTTCAGCGTTTATCCTGATAAGCTGCCTTCATTATTTGCATGAGTCTGAATACTCATTAAACGAAACTTTTTGATCCCCTCCCACTGAAACAAAGTGCGCTTTCTGGGTAAATATCAACGTAGACTCAGGGGATTTGTAACGAACTTTATAGATGTCATTTCCTTCGGTATGGTTGTGATCAAAGTTAGCATTGACTTTATTCATAATCATGCCCCCGCCTTTGTAGACTGCCCCTGTTGTTTCGCCCACTCCCGTTACCTTTTTTAAGTCTATCCGGTATAAGATAAAATATTTACTATCTGAGCGCATTTCCTTGACAGAATAAGTGACCTGGCCGGTAAGCTTTACCCATTCAGGTACACAAGCATTGTAGACCCTTGAATTGTATTCCATCACTTCGTTACTATTGGTTTTTACGGGCTTGTTTGATTTATTATTTCCCTGGCTATTTTGATCCGCACGTACATTTTTCTTCTGTGCAAAACTGTTATTTGAAAAAAAAGTGGCAAAAATAAATAGTAAGATAACGTTGTATTTTTTCATGGTGTTTTAGGTTAATTAAATTAAATGAGCATCTGGCATTTCCGGCAACAGTATGATGTTTTTAAGGGCTCCGGGGGTTGTATGCCTGCAAAACAAAATAGTATAGCGAAGAGACTACCACAATAATGCAGCCTAAAAGTTCCAAACCTTCGCAGGTGACAATTTTTTTATGCTAATGGCGGAATTAATAAAATATTTGTCAGCTACAACCAGTTTGGACAATAAAATAAAAAAAACGATGTTTATATATTACTCCCATTAAATTTCACTCATAATCCACCTTGAAAAAGGTGGTTTTTTTTAATAGGCATCTAAGGTATGCCTACTGTTTTTCGCATTCCCGTGAACATGGTTTTCCATATAAGATTAAAAAACGACTTCCTGACATCTCTTTTATAAGCAGGTTTTGTTTCGCGAAGTTCGCCGTTCCTGGGATTTTCATTAATCACCAATATGTTTGCCAACAGGCTTTTAATTCCCTTCTTTTTTATTGCCCTGGATTTCCCATCCAATTTCAACACATCTACTTTCAGATCGTGGTATTTCATCAACAGTTTGCCATTTGCGCCGCGGTTATCACCGCTGAACCCGAAATTGATTTGGTCAATCGTACCGGTATTTATGCGCATCAAGGCCATTGGTATAGCTACCTTGTTTAAGCGGTGCGCATCAAATGAAGACACACCCCCTGTTGCACGAAAATTTCCTGCCGTGTCTTCCAGGGTAAAAGTAAAAGTGCCCTGAATAGGTATGGTCTCCAGCGCCATAGCAGAATACGAAATTTTTAGCTGGTTGTCTTGCTTAATTGACCGCGTTACATTAGTGATATGTTTCAAAATTAATTTAGAGCCTGAGAAACTTATAACACCGGTGCTATCACTTAGTTCTTCTTTTTCTTTATACTCTATAAATGCATTATTGATGACGGCCTCAGGAATATCAACTGGCAATTCTAATTTGGAAAGCAGTTGTGATGGATAATTCCCAACCTTATTTTCATCCCGCAAAGGCTGCTGTAAATCGCGGTATATACTTACTTTAGCATTTTCTACAACAAGCTTGTCGGCAATTATTTTTTTATTGAACAAATTCCGGGTGTCTATACCCTGTAGAGAAATATCCTTTAATTGCAAGTCATACCTATCCCGCTGAAATTTTTCGCTCTTCGCGAACGCAATTTCCCCCAGCCGCGGTTTGATATTTATCGACTTTATATTCAAAGTTTTTCTTAGGGTGTTGACGGTGATATCTGTAGCCGAGTTATGGTATTTGCCATCCTTCGAACTTGCAGACAGTGAGCGGCAACGGATCTCTACCTCCCGCGTGAAATCCATAGGATACTTGCGGACATCTATAAGTTGTGCCGCTCTCACTCCATTGATTTCAACACTTATATTTCCTATGGAATATTTGCTACCGGCTTTTGTAAAATATTTTATCGAAGGAAAGTAGAGATGACGCATATCGATGCTATAAACATGTTCGAATCCAATCGTATCAATGGCATCACTCGTTCCATTTCCTGAAGCTGTGAGATTTAGTTTTTCCGGCTCGAATAGCTCAATGTGTCCGGCTGTAATTTTTTTCACAACTATATTTTTATTTTTCACAAATTCATCTGCATCTAATCCTTCTAATTTTAACTTAGTTGCGGAAAGAAAGATTTCCCCCTTGCTGGTACTGTCGCGAAATGTCTCAACTTTTACCGAATCTGCTTCAATAAAATCATTGCCGCCTTGAAAAGTGATGTTTTTTATTGCCAGCTCTTTCCTGTTGGAATTGTATAAAAAAAAGGAGGCCAACTCCACATTAGATTGCTTACTAAATAAAGTCCTGGTAGTATCATTATTGTGCAGGCTGTCAATTAATACATCTGTTAGGGTGATACTGGCATCCAGGCATTCAAACTTTTTTTCGCCGGAATTAAATTCATAAGCAACCAGGCCAGCGTTGTTTACCAAAACCGTTCCTGCCCTAATGAAATTCAAGTTTCCTAATATTTTTTTAGATAACGCCCTGGACTCCTCGTCAACGTTGGTTTTTTTGCTTACTTCTTTTAAAAGATATACAATCACTTGCGGCTGGTCTATTACCACAGAGTCACCTTCGAGTTGGTTTCCAATTAAAGCTTTGGC
>JBDSPQ010000315.1:0-18713 GCA_039930305.1 Ginsengibacter sp.
CTTACGTAATCTTCGTTTACCATTGCCAGGTTTCCTTTCAAGGTAAAATAGACAGAACGCACAGGCTTAATCAGCAAAGCGGGAAACCAAATAGAATCAAGTACTTTCTGTGCCCCTGCCATATCTCCATTCTCCATATAACCTTGTATAAGTCGCATTGGTCCAAAAATAAAATGGCCGACAATAAGTACCAGGGAAATAAAATATAGAATTAATGAAGGCCAGAAGCTGGTTTCAATGTTTACAACAATGGCAAGCATAAGGACGAATACGCCCAGTAAAAGCCTGTATTTTATAATGACATTCAGGAACTTCATAATCTATGTTTAATAAAAATTTTTTAAAATTCTGGAGGATAAAATTGAGGGGTCAAAATTAATTCATTACCGCAACACTCTATATGTTTGATTTATGACATACATTAAACATCTGATAGCAGTCTGCGGCAGCCGAAAGACGTTAGTCATTCTTTCCTTTTCCAAATTAGTTTTTCGTTAGTGGCCTCTTTAGCAAAACTGCTCATGGTGCCATCACCTTTTCCGGTGAATCCGCCATCAGGGTGGCCTAAAACGTTGCAGTCGCTATCTAGCACTATATTGTATTGATCGCAACACGGGGAAACAATGTAGTATACGGTCTGCTGTTGGTACGTATAACTTGTTATGGAAATTGGCGATTCCCCTGCGACTTCCTTTTCCATACTTTGTATTTTTTGCTGTATGCAGGAGGAAATTTTGCTTGGCCCGGAAGCTTTATGCGCACTATTGCACGAAGTCAAAAAATTAGCTCCCATCAAAATCAGGATTGCCTTTTTCATTTTTTAATGCATTTTACGAAAACAATTGCTTAATAAAAACTTAACGACCTTTACCTTAATGGAAAAAACAAATTTTATTGATCTTATCCGGATTTTTGGCAGGAGCGGCCATGGTGGAGCGGGGAGCAGACATTTTATGCGGAATAAGCTTACCGCTTTTGGCGGTCCTGATGGTGGAGATGGCGGACGGGGAGGCCACATCATCATGAGGGGAAATAAGAATCTTTGGACATTGTTGCATTTGAGGTATTTTAAAAATATCCTGGCGGAAGATGGCACCAATGGCAGCAAGAATAATTCAACCGGGCGCGAAGGGAAAGATATTTATATAGATGTACCCCTGGGCACCATTGCGCGTGACGAAGAATCAGGAAAATTGCTTGCTGAAATATTGGAAGATGGACAGGAGATTGTTTTAATGCAGGGTGGAAGAGGAGGACAGGGCAACTCACATTTTGCAACGCCTACTAACCAGGCGCCAACGCATGCGCAGCCAGGCGAAGAGGGGCAGGAGAACTGGATAATTATGGAATTGAAAGTACTGGCAGATGTGGGACTGGTCGGATTTCCCAATGCAGGCAAATCGACTTTGCTTTCAGTAATAACTGCGGCTACGCCAAAGATCGCGGATTACGCATTCACTACTATCACGCCTCAACTTGGCATGGTTGCCTACCGGGACAATAAAAGTTTTTGCGTGGCAGATCTGCCGGGAATAATTGAAGGAGCCGCTGAAGGAAAGGGTTTGGGCCACCGGTTTCTCCGTCACATTGAGCGCAACCCTGTTCTGTTATTCCTGATTCCAGCCGATAGCAACGATCACAAGGAAGAATTTGAAGTGTTATTAAATGAATTACGGGAATACAATCCTGAATTATTGGATAAGAAATTTGTCATTGCAGTAAGTAAAAGCGACATGCTGGATGAAGAATTGAAAGATGCAATAGAAGAGGAACTGCCAAAGGATGTTCCGCACATTTTTATCTCTTCGATTACGAACAAGGGGCTTACAAAATTAAAAGATATGCTATGGAAAACCCTTAATCAAAAAGAAGAATTAAGTAAATAGATGTGCTTATTAAAATATCAGTTCTAACCATTTGCTGAAGTATATTTAAAATAATACATGGCCCGCAAAATATTATTTTTCATAAATCCTGTTTCAGGTACGCATGGGAAAAATGAAATAGAAAAAAAAATTGTAAGGAACTGCAATAAATATAAAATACACTACGAGATTTTATCAACTACGCCGGACGGCGTTTATCCCTTTTTGTCACAGAAAATCACTACGGAGCAAATAACAGATGTGGTGATTTGCGGGGGAGATGGAAGCCTGAGTCCGATAGTCTCTTCATTATTTTCTGCAAATGTGAATTTTGGAATCATTCCCGCCGGTTCTGGAAATGGCATGGCGTTCTCAGCGAAAATTCCAAAATCAGCTGATAAGGCGCTTGACATAATTTTTCAGGGTAAAGCATCCTATGTAGATGCATTCATAATCAACGGCCACTTAGGTTGCATGCTTTGCGGTATCGGCCTGGATGCGCAGGTCGCGTATGATTTTTCTTTGCAGGCAAAACGTGGCTTGAATACGTACCTCCTGCAATCATTGAAAAACTTTGTTACGGCCTCCTCCCATAAGTTCAAAATTGAAATCAATGACACATCATTAGAAGAGGATGCATTTTTTGTGTGTATCGCCAACAGCAATCAGTTTGGTAATAACTTCACAATTGCTCCTCAGGCCAGCCTGTGCGACGGATTGCTTGATGTAATTATTGTGAAAAAAACCACCAAGCTTACGGTGCTTTGGGCCCTTATAAAACAGGTGCTCGCAGGGCAGTTGACCAGGGTATCCAAAAAAGATTTTAAAAAAGAAAACATTTTGTATTTGCAGGCCGAAAAGCTTAGGATCAGCAATCCGGGTATGGCACCGCTTCATATAGATGGAGATCCGGCAGAAACTGCGAAAGCTTTTGATATAAAAATCCTTCCCAAAGCATTCAGGTTAATCCAGCCTCAATAACTCAAAAGTCGTTTCACTTCCTGAAGTGCTTCCACGTTGTTTTTTCTGTGTAAAGAGGAAATGACCTCTTTCTTTTCATTGGCCGTCAGGTGAAAATTCAAGGTAGCGCCATGTTCTTCTTTTTCCGGTATATACATGAAGGCTACCCTGTGAAAATTGCTGTCAAGAAAATTTCTTGCGTAGGTGATCTCGTCATTCTGGAAATAATCCTGCAGCATAAACCAGTTCGTTTGCAGCATGGTAAATGGTTTGGTAAGTATGCCAGTAATATCACCCGGTTCAATATTCTGATCCCAGCTCCCTTTTTTTCTCGAACGGATTTGTATGATTAATACGCCGCCGGTATTTTCATTTATCCAATCACGAAACACATGTAGAAAGCGCAGCGACGTTTCCTGCCCATAGTTATCTCTGAGGCCGGCATCCATCACATCTATGACAGGCCTGGAAGGCAGCCAGACGTTTGGCAGAATATAGGGGTACGTTGCATTCATTCTTAAGGCTGTCAGTAGTCTTAGATTTAGCGGGTCTTCATCCTTAAAAAAGGAGACAAAATCAATTGCGTCCGGTCCTGATATTTTGGAGGTACTATCTATATACTCGGGTTGCATCATGAAACTAAGAGGCTGTGTGCAGATCATCAGCTTTTTCAGATCACGCGTAATTACCGAATTGAAAATCATCAGCGGCACTTTCGCTATCTTTTCGGGTTCCTGGTAAAAACCAATCGTCTTATTCAGGTGGCTCCTGGTATTTTCATTTAATTTCTGCTCAAATGCGTAACCCCGGTCTTTTACATAACGGTATGGGCCAACCGAAAACTTTTGTGCCGGCGAAAAGAGATCCCGTGATATCATGGAGGAAAAAACCGGGTTTAGCAAATCTTTCGAAATATCATCCACATATTTGCGATCAATCACATTTATTTTTTTACCATCATCCCGCAGGCGCACCAGTTCCCGGAAATAAGCAGCTCCAAGCATGCCGCCTGAGGCGCCGCTCATAAGAAATACGCGCCGCATAAATTTGCCCTGACTAAGGCTATCCAGTTGTTGCAATGCATTCAGGGCAAAGCTGGCGCTGCGCACGCCTCCACCGCTAAAATTAAGGATTACGAGGGGTGGTTTAGCTTCAGGTTGTCTCAACTTCCATTTGTTGAGTATACTCAGCATATTAGCTTTATCCGCCTCAATTTTTTCGCTGCTATTAAGCGGAGCAATAGAATCCAACGAATATACAGGCCGCTCATTTTTGTTGTAATTCAGGCCATATGCTTTGTTGCGGGGATCGATGATATCATACTTGTATAAGATGTTTAGCACAATGAAAACAAAAATCAAGAACAGCATACTCCAACTCCGGAGAAAATAAGTTAAAGCACCTATAACGGCATTCATTATCGCAAAAAAGAGCAATATGCTTGCGGCGGCCGGTATTTGGAAAACTCTTTTATCAAGAAAAAAACCGATGAATATCATAAAGACGAAAGCCATCAACACCGAAATCATAGCCGATAGGTGATGCCGCTTAAAAATCGTATCGAGAAAGTCTTTACTATAATGGCCTACTTTCCTCGCTTTTTTTAAGTTAAAATAAGTGGTGAGGTAATAACCTATAGGCAGGCCAAAATTATCATCGGCAAGAGCATCTTCATGTCTCTCAAAGTTCTTGTTTTTATCAAAATCACCCATGTCCGGTGTAAATTTTCTAACTATCCTTTTATCGACATTAAAAAAATAAGCAAATGAAATAACCACTATTAAAAAAAAGCCGCCAAGAAAACCGCCAGCGATTGCTATGAAAGGTCCCAGGGAAATCAGTTCGTTATTTTTAGTAAATGAATAGGCTTCGAATAGGTAGATAAGTAAAAAGCAAAAAGGAATGATCGAATTATTAATGCAGTACTTAAAGAAAGGCTTTGAAGTAGTGGCGAGAAAACGACATCGCTTGCTATGAAGAATGAACGTAGTGATATTCCAACTCATAATAAAAACGGCGGTTGCAACTCCGGTGATTGCCGCACCAGCCGCATTTACATTGCCGAGATACTCGGGTGCCAGGAATAAGCCATTGGCGCCAAATATTTTTAAGAAATTGCCGGTGATCGTAAGTGTGAGAACGAGCCAAAAAATTAGCAACACCTGGAACTTCCTGAAATGCAGCAGCAATAGTTGAATAGGAAATGAAAAGTATAGCTCCCTCAAAAATGTTTTCATAACCGTCGGTTGTTCGGTTTATTGATGCCTTGTCCGGGGTAATTTTTCAGATCGTAAAATATACAACATAAATACCATTACCATCAGGAAGAGTATGGCGACTAATTGATGGGCAACGCCAAACCAAACCAGGTTATTGCCATAGGGGGATGTTAATACTGTTGCAATACCGAGGATTACCTGTAAAACTATTAAGGCACCGGGCAAGAGCCTGGTTCTTCTTAACAGGGGATTGACAGAATTTTTAAAGGACGCAAAAGACCATACTACTGTCAAAAAAAGGATCACATAAGCGAGGGCCCGGTGGATAAACTGCACCATGATTTTATTATCTATAAAATTTTTCCAGGCCGGGGACAACGAAGTACTTTCGTCAGGGATGAATTTCCCATTTATTGATGGCCAGGTAGGAGCTGCCGTTGCTGCATGCAGTCCTGCCATAAATGCGCCATATACCAGCTGTAAAAAAAGACAAGAAAGTATTATCCAGGTCAGGGTTTTCAATTTTGTTGCCAGGTTTTGCCGTTTTTTAGCGACTGCCAGTGAAAGAGAAAACCACCAAGTGTAACATAGTAATAGCAAGGCAGCTACAAAATGTGTTGCTAACTGGATGTGACCTACAAAAAGTTTTTCAGGGACTAAACCACTTTTTACCATTATCCAGCCAATTGCGCCCTGCATCAATCCCAGTAGAAATAATATGATGAAAGGAATGATCATGTCCTGCCTGAGCTGCTTTTTTACCAGGAAATAAATAAATCCCACTAAAAAAACGATGCCCATAAGCCTAGCCCATGACCTGTGCATCCATTCCCAGAAAAAAATAAATTTAAAATCACTTAGTGAAAAATCAGCATGTATGTACCTGAACTGGTCAGTGTGCTTATACTTTTCGAATTCTTCCAGCCATTGAGTATTGTCGAGCGGAGGCAGTGCGCCGGTGATGGGATTCCATTCTGTAATGCTGAGCCCGGATTCTGTTAAGCGGGTGATGCCTCCCAATAAAATTTGGATCATTAGCATAATCACTCCGGCAAACAGCCACCGGGATACATTTTTTGAGGATGTATTTACAAGAAGATTATTAACCATGCAAATAATATAATGCCAAGACAGAAAAAATAGTGGTTGGCAAAGTTACTTTGCAATATTGTAGCTGAGTGGCAATATTTTTCTGACAATAGTGTTGAAAAGTATTTCTCACAAAAACCATGTCTATTTTATTTTTGAATAAAATAACCATTGTTATTACCCTTTTATCATAATAAATTTTTCGAAGCCGGCCTGGATGAAGCAGGAAGGGGATGTTTTGCGGGTCCCGTTTTTGCTGCAGCGGTCATTTTACCGAAAGAATTTTATCATCCGGCGCTGAATGATTCAAAAATGCTTACGGCTGAGGAAAGGGAAACACTTAGGCAGATAATTGAGCGGGAGGCCATAGCTTATGCTGTATCGAGTGTAGGCAATAATGAAATCGACCGGATTAATATTCTGCAAGCTTCTTTCAAGGCGATGCACCTGGCCTTAAACAAGCTAAAACATAGCCCTGATATTCTATTGGTTGATGGCAATCGGTTTAAAGCCTACAGGAAAATGCCTCATCATTGTATCATAAAGGGAGATGGTATTTATTCTTCTATTGCTGCTGCCAGTGTTTTGGCGAAAACTTACAGAGACGCGTACATGCTGCAGCTGCATTCCAGGCATGAAATGTATTCGTGGAACAATAACAAAGGATATGGTACCCGGGAGCACAGAATGGCTATCCGGGAGTTTGGATTATGCCGATACCATCGAAAAAGCTTCAACATCCTGGCAGCAAAGGAGAACGCTGCTGCTGAAGACCCAGCCATGGCTGATTGCTTCCTTCCAATGGGGTAGTTTAACACATGTCGCATTTCTTCATAACGCCGATCAGAACTGAAATCTTAAATTATATCGTGCGTAGCAACGCAAAGCTTGCAAGTAGGTAACTTAATAAGTAATAAATTTGCGATTCCTAAAAAAAATTATTCCGGACTTTTTCGGAGTGAATACGTGAATGGAAATATATAATATCATCACTTTAATTATTGTATTAGCTGCCATTTTTGGCTATATCAATTTCAGGTTTATCAAATTGCCTGGCGCAATTGGTATCATGCTGATCTCGCTGGTGGCATCCCTTGGTGTAATTGCCATTGGTATGGTAAATCCCGCTTTCTTTAGAGAAACGACCGCGGTGATCAGTTCCATAGATTTTCACCAGGCACTTATGAAAGTGATGCTGAGTTTCCTGCTGTTTGCCGGAGCCATCCATATCGATGCAAAAAAATTAAAGTCGGAAAGAGCCTCGATCATCACTTTTGCCACGGTGGGCGTGGTTATTTCTACTTTCGTAGTCGCATCACTCATTTATCTTACCACACATCTTTTCGGGCTACCAATAAATTACTTGTACTGCCTGTTGTTTGGTTCCCTCATTTCACCAACTGATCCAATTGCAGTATTGGGAATTTTAAAGAAAGCAAAAATCCCTTCTTCACTTGAAATTAAAATAAGCGGGGAAAGTTTATTTAATGATGGCGTGGGGGTAGTTATATTTATTACCATTTTTGAAATCGCACAGGTTGGCTTAGAGAATGTGTCCGGCTTAGACATTGCGTGGTTGTTTTTAAAAGAAGCAGGAGGAGGATTGATTTTTGGCTGGATGTTAGGCTATTTAGGTTTCTGGGCTTTAAGAACGATTGATAATTATATAGTCGAGACTATTATTACACTGGCGATCGTAATGGGAGGATATTATCTTGCTGATAAAATGCATATCAGCGGTCCATTGGCTATGGTCGTAGCAGGCATTATCACGGGCAATAAAAGTATGGATAAAGGTGTGAGCGTAACAACCCGTGATTACATAGGTAAATTCTGGGAAATGATCGATGAAGTAATGAATGCCATTCTCTTTCTTTTGATAGGCTTCGAAATGCTCATTGTGCCGTTTAATATGACCCTGCTATGGCTGGGATGTATTTCCATTGTAATTGTGCTTGCCGCAAGGCTTTTCTCTGTCTTCATTCCTATTATTTTTTTGAGGTACAAAAAAAATCCTTTCGATAAAAATACTATTCCAATACTCACGTGGGGCGGTTTACGCGGAGGGATCTCGGTTGCCTTGGCCATTTCGGTACCAAACTACATGTACGGGGAAGTGTTTGTGAGCATCACTTACATAGTGGTTTTATTTTCTATCCTGGTTCAGGGGCTTACTATTGGCAGGTTGGCCAGGAAACTGGCCGTGGTGAACCATAAAGACACCGCACTCTCTTTATTCACAACTAATGAAAGCAATTCACAATCAGATTCCGGGCTAAAATGATATTTCTTCTTTTAAGATCCATAACATAATTTTGCCTTTCCAAACAGGCGGATTTGTTTATTGTTCGGCCTGGCTACACTACTATAAACTGAACTAATAAACGAAAAAATATTCTGAACCAGCTCTCCAGGATTTTCAATTCGTTTACAGTTCATTTATCGGGGTGTCTCATAAATTATTTTGATTAACAGTTTTTCCGATTAAAACTAATCACATGAATACTCCCATACAGAAATGCCTGAACGAACGTATCTTAATAATAGATGGCGCAATGGGTACCATGATACAGCGTTACCAACTCGAGGAAAAAGACTACCGGGGCGATCGATTTAGTGACTGGCATACCGATGTAAAAGGCAATAACGATTTACTCAGCATTACACAACCTTCTATCATCGAAGCCATCCATGGGCAATACCTTGAAGCAGGCGCGGATATTATCGAGACCAATACTTTCAGCAGTACGCGTATCGCGCAGGCAGATTATGACATGCAGTCCCTGGCTTACGAACTCAATGTTGCTTCCGCAAAATGCGCCAGAAATGCTATAGAAAATTTCTATAAAAAGCATCCCGACAAAAAGCAGAAGTTCATTGCCGGTGCTATCGGCCCGCTCAATAAAACCCTAAGTCTTTCGCCTGATGTAAATAATCCTGGGTATCGTGCGGTCACTTTTGATGAAGTGGCGGATGCATATTATGATCAGATCAGGGGTCTTTCGGATGGCGG
Organism: Ginsengibacter sp.; assembly: GCA_039930305.1. Lineage (GTDB taxonomy): Bacteria > Bacteroidota > Bacteroidia > Chitinophagales > Chitinophagaceae > Ginsengibacter. Next base: position 9,147 of record JBDSPQ010000315.1, read on the forward strand.
TGTCGATCTGTTGCTGGTAGAAACTATTTTTGATACACTGAATGCCAAAGCCGCCATTTACTCGATAAAAAAATATTTTAGGGATCATAAGCTGCAGGAACTACCGATCATGATAAGCGGCACTATTACAGACGCCAGTGGAAGAACTTTAAGCGGCCAAACCCTGGAGGCTTTTTATATCTCAGTATCTCACGCGAATCCACTCAGCGTCGGACTAAATTGTGCGCTCGGTGCCAGCGAAATGCGGCCTCACATCGAGGAGCTAAGTGAAATAGCTTCGTGCTACACTTCAGCTTACCCAAATGCTGGTTTGCCGAATGCCTTTGGTGAATATGATGAACAGCCACATGAGACTGCTCACATTATAGAAGACTGGGCAAAAGAAGGATTTGTAAATATCGTTGGTGGTTGTTGCGGTACCACGCCGGATCATATCAGGAGCATTGCGGCACAGGTTCAAAATTTTTCACCCAGAAAATTGCCGGAGTTGCAGGAAGAGCTGGTATGAAATGCCCGGAATAATTCCTCTAAATAAACTGAATAAAATAGTCAGGATATCACATGACACAAATAAAACCTTATTTACGCCTTAGTGGTCTCGAACCGCTGGTAGTACGGCCGGAGATGAACTTTGTAAACGTTGGGGAACGAACCAATGTTACTGGTTCTAAAAAATTCGCACGGCTTATTCGCGAAGGCTTGTATGAAGAGGCACTCTCGGTAGCACGGCAGCAGGCAGAAAATGGTGCTCAGGTGCTGGATGTAAATATGGACGATGCACTCCTTGATGGCGAAAGCGCTATGACGACATTTTTGAATCTCTTGCAAGCCGAACCGGATATCGCCAGAATTCCCATAATGATCGATTCGTCCAAGTTCAACATCATTGAGGCTGGTTTGAAATGCGTGCAGGGAAAGTGTATTGTTAACTCCATTTCGATGAAGGAAGGGGAAGAAAAATTTATTGAACAAGCTTTCATCTGCCGGAGTTTCGGTGCCTCTGTTATCGTAATGGCTTTCGATGAAAAAGGCCAGGCAGATACCAGGGAGCGTAAGGTGGACATATGTTTACGTGCTTACAAAATTTTAACCGAAAAGGCTGGTTTTCTTCCGGAGGACATCATTTTTGATCCGAATATTTTTGCCATCGCTACGGGTATTGAAGAGCACAACAATTACGGAGTAGATTTTATAGAAGCCACCAGGGAAATAAAAAAGCTGATGCCGCTTACCAAAGTGAGTGGTGGCGTAAGTAATATATCATTTTCATTTCGTGGTAACGATACCGTTAGAGATGCTATGCACGCTGTTTTTTTATACCATGCTATAAAAGCAGGTATGGATATGGGGATTGTAAATGCCGGACAATTGCAGGTTTACGAAGAGATTGAACCGGTGTTAAAGCAATTATGCGAAGACGTTATATTAAATACTTCTCCTGAAGCGACAGACAAACTATTGGCCTTTGCCGAAACGGTGAAAGCAAAAGGCAAAACAGTCGTAAAAGATGAAGCGTGGAGAAATGATCCGATCGAAAAACGTTTGAGTCATGCTCTTGTGAATGGTATTACAGATTTTATTGATGAAGATACTGAAGAAGCCCGTTTACAATATCCTAAGCCGCTGGACGTAATTGAAGGTCCGTTGATGGATGGTATGAACATCGTGGGCGATTTGTTCGGGAGTGGAAAAATGTTTTTACCGCAGGTGGTGAAGAGTGCCCGCGTGATGAAGAAAAGTGTAGCCTGGCTTTTTCCTTTTATTGAGGCAGAAAAAGAGGAACGCCGGCTTTCTCATTTAGCGGCAGGAACCGTGAATGAGGAAGGTGCAGGTCCCGCGAAAATTTTGATGGCGACCGTGAAAGGCGATGTGCATGATATTGGGAAAAATATCGTAGGGGTAGTATTAGGTTGTAATGGTTATGAAGTAATAGATCTTGGGGTAATGGTTCCTGCAGACAAAATTTTGCAAACTGCTATTGACAATGGTGCATCGATTATTGGCCTGAGCGGATTGATAACGCCGTCGCTTGATGAGATGGTACATATCGCTAAAGAAATGAAGCGGAGGAAACTTGATATTCCGGTCATGATAGGTGGGGCTACTACATCCCGCATGCACACAGCGGTTCGTATCGCGCCCGAGTATGATAATGGAGTGGTGCACGTATTGGATGCTTCAAGGAGTGTAACCGTTGCCGGTAGCCTTCTCAACAAAGAAACGAGGCCGCAGTTTTTGAGTGATATCAAAGCGGAATACGACAAATTGAAAAAGGATTTCGGAAACAAAAAATCAGCAAAATCCTTGCTGGGATTTTCAGCGGCACAGGAAAATAAATTCGCCATTGATTGGTCAGATTTTGTTCCCGTGCAGCCTTCATTTACCGGTGTCAAAGTTTTTGGAGGTTACGATTTGGCGGAGATCAGCGAATATATTGATTGGCAACCTTTCTTCATTGCATGGGAAATGCATGGGAAGTTTCCACAAATCTTAAGCGATGAAAAAATCGGCACTGAGGCTACCAAACTCTATAATGACGCAAGGACTCTTTTGCAAAAGATTATTGACAAAAAATGGCTGAGGGCAAATGGTGTTATCGGTTTTTGGGAGGCATCTAACACAGCGCCGGATACCGTCACTTTGTTCCGGGAAGGCAAGGAAATCGAACGCTTAGAATTTCTGAGGCAGCAGGTAAAAAAAGCGCCTGGGCAGCCAAATCTTTCTTTGGCAGATTTTATAATGCCCGTAAACCCGCTTCCTGGCGCAAAAAATAGTCCGGCAGATTCGGATAAAATATTGGGAGGCAGCGTGAGAGATCATCTTGGTGCTTTCGCCGTCTCCATCCACGGAATAGAGCCCCACATTAAAAAATTCGAAGAAGACCTGGATGATTATAATAAAATAATTCTCCAGGCTTTGGCAGATAGACTCGCAGAAGCTTTTGCCGAATTCCTCCACGTAAAAACAAGAAAAGAATTTTGGGGTTATGCGCGGGATGAAAAGTTATCAACGAAAGAACTTGTAGAAGAAAGATACTTGGGAATCCGCCCAGCTCCGGGCTATCCCGCTTGCCCTGACCATACAGAAAAATATAAATTATTTGAATTATTGCAGGCAACAGAAAATGCCGGCATTACGCTCACCGGGTCGCTGGCCATGTATCCTGCTTCTTCTGTCTGTGGCTGGTATTTTGCACACCCGGAAAGTAAATATTTCGGCATTGGAAAAATTTCAAAAGACCAGGTGGAAGACTACGCCAGGCGTAAAAACATGCCCGTAGAAGATGTGGAGAGATGGTTGAGAAGCCAGCTGGATTACGATTAATTGATGAGAACTCCTTTCTTCCGAGCACAATTTTGGAATCTGTTACCGCTTCCATTTTACTTGATGAATGTATAGTATTTTTTGTAACTATGCAGAGCTGAAAATTTTGATATGCGGATAATTACTTACAACGTAAATGGCATACGTGCCGCCATTAAAAGAGGTTTTATTGAATGGCTGAATACTGACCCGGCTGATATCATTTGCCTTCAGGAAATAAAAGCACAGGCAGAGAATATCGATATCACTCCGATTCAATCTGCAGGATACAGGCCTTATTTTTTTTGTGCGCAAAAGAAAGGATACTCAGGCGTAGCAATACTTTCCAAACTCTTACCAGATAATGTAGAATATGGCCATAACAACGAACAGAGCGATTTTGAAGGCCGGGTGCTTCGTGCCGACTATAACGATATTACTTTGATAAGTGCGTACTTCCCTTCTGGCACAAGTGGGGAGCACCGTCAATCTTATAAATATATCTGGCTCGATGAATTTCTTGATTACCTGAACGATCTTAAGAAAAAAAGAAAAAAAATCATTGTTTGCGGAGATTATAATATTGCCCATAAGGAAATAGATATTCACAATCCGGTGGCTAATAAAAAGACTACCGGTTTTCTGCCTGAAGAAAGAGCCTGGATGGATAAGCTTTTGGAAAATGGATTTGTAGATGGCTTCAGGCATCTCAATAAAGACCCGCATCATTATACCTGGTGGAGTGTGATGCGGCCCAGTACCCGGCTGGATAACAAAGGATGGAGGATTGACTATGTCAACGTGACTTCAAACCTAAAAGAAAGGATTACCGATGTAAAAATCTTTCCAGAAGTAAAACATAGCGACCATTGTCCTGTTTACCTGGAGCTAACATTGTAACATTGATAATTTATAATATTACCACAAAAATTGATGAAGCCATCGAACAGAAATGGCTACAGTGGATAAAAGATATCTACATTCCTCAAACGATGGAGTACGGGTTATTTTATGAGCACCAAATGCTAAGGCTTTTTGATGATGATCCATCCGCTGGCGGCAAAACATATATACTTCAGTTCTATGCAGAGCAAAAGACATTTTGTGATATCTATTTGAATGAATATGCACCAGCTATGAGTGACCTCGCCTATAGCAAATGGGGCGATCAATTCTTCTCATTTCACACGCAACTCGAGCGTGTGCAATAATTGTGAGTAATATTTATTTTAAAGAAATATTATCAAAAATTTTTCCTGAAAATCAATCCTGTAAAGGATATAAAGTTTGCCAGGTCTTGAAATGCCCGTTAGCAAAGGGTTTTACTGGCAAATTGTAAAAAGTCATCGAAAAAGAAAAAGGCTGTCGTCGTCTAAATCCCTTGCTATTTGCGGATTGTAGCAAAAATGTATAAATAAAAAATCCTAAAAAATTTTGTTGCAATAAAAAAGCCTCTATATTTGTCGCAGTTAAAAAATCAAATAAAAATTATTATGAACAAAGCTGAACTAATCGCCAAGATGGCCGATGACGCAGGAGTAACAAAAACACAGGCTAACGCTTCTCTTGATTCCTTTGTAGAAGCTGTAACAAAAACTCTTAAAGGTGGGGGTAAAGTAACGCTTGTTGGATTTGGAACTTTTTCTGTTAGCAAAAGAGCTGCCCGTAACGGCCGCAACCCTCAAACGGGGGCTGTTATTAAAATTAAAGCCAAAAAAGTAGCTAAGTTTAAAGCAGGAAAAGAGCTGTCATCAAAAATCTGATTTTTCTAAAATTTATTTAAGCAAGATGCATTTATGTATCTTGCTTTTTTATGCCTCTGATTTCTTTAACACAGGCAAAACTTTTATAAATAACAGACTAAAAAATACATTATGGGTCGCGGAGATAAAAAAACCAAAAAAGGAAAAATTTTTAAAGGGTCGTTCGGAAAGTCAAGGCCGGCAGATGCCAACAAGACTACTGCAAAGCCAAAAGAAAAAGTTGCTGATAAGAAGCCTGCGTAATTAAGGAGCCAGCCGTACTGTTTTCCAGTTTTTTTCGTTGTCAAAAAAATATTTTATCCTGTCGTGGAGCCTGCCGGGCCTGCCTTGCCAGAATTCCATGACATTGGGGTTTACGAGGTAGCCACCCCAGTTTTCAGGCCGTGGAATATTTTCATCGCTGAATTTGCGTTCATACCCGGCAACATTTTTTTCGAGTACTGCACGATTTTGTATCACTGTGCTTTGAGGTGAGCTCCACGCTCCTATACGGCTTTCTCTTGGCCTTTTGTTGAAATAGGCGTTGCTGGCTTCTTCGCTGATCTTTTCAGCTTCTCCTTCTATTCGAACCTGCCTTTCTATTTCTTTCCAAAAAAATACGAGGGAAACAAATTTATTCGTTTTCATTTCACTTCCCTTCCTGCTATCATAATTTGTAAAAAAAAGAAACCCGTTTCGTTCGATGCCTTTAAGCAACACAATGCGTGACGACGGTTTTCCTTCAGGATTGCATGTGGAAAGAGTCATGGCATTTGGTTCCTCTATTTTACTATTCACCGCGTCCTGCCACCATCTGTTGAATTGTTGAATAGGATCGTCCGCAACATCCTGCTCGAGCAAAGAGCTCATCCTGTATTCTTTCCTGATATCTTCTATTGCTTCCATTAAAATAATAAATTGTGCGTCTATTGATCCTTCATTGCAAATTTACTGCTGTTATCTTCAAACCTTTGCAGAAAGATCGGTGACTTAAATAATTTATTTTATAGTAGTTGATACATTTAAAATATACCACAAAAGAACCCACACTTATGAGGCATATACTGGTTATCATTCTCATCTTTTTGACCTCAATGCATACCTCCCTTTTGTATTCGCAAAGAAAAAGAGGAGAAGCTCCGCTTGCTTCAAAAAGCGCATTTCAATCAGAAGTTTTTAATGGATTGTCGTTTCGAAGTATTGGGCCTGCTTTAACGTCAGGGCGGATTGTGGATCTGGCTGTTAATCCCGGCAACCATTCGGAGTATTATGTGGCGGCCGCTTCGGGAGGTGTCTGGAAAACTGAAAATGCCGGAATCACTTTTATACCTGTTTTCGATAAGCAGGTTTCTTTTTCTATTGGCTGCATAGTGATAGACCCTTCTAATCCAAATACCGTATGGGTAGGTACCGGTGAAAACAATAACCAGCGGGTAGTTGGGTACGGAGATGGTGTGTATAAGAGTGAAGATGGCGGCAAGAACTGGAAAAATATGGGCTTGCAAAAATCTGAACATATAGGAATGATCGTGGTAGACCCCTCCAATTCGGATGTTGTATATGTCGCTGCGTATGGACCGCTTTGGAATAATGGTGGTGAAAGAGGTATTTATAAAACAACCGATGGTGGAAAAACGTGGAAGGATATGCTAACAGTGAGTGGTTATACGGGCTTCAATGAAATTCACATGGATCCGCGAAATAGTAATGTGCTCTACGCAGCGGCACACCAAAGACAAAGAAAAGTTTTTACATATATCGGCGGCGGCCCGCAAAGTGCTTTATACAAAAGTACCGATGCAGGTGCTACCTGGAATAAAATAATGAAAGGCCTTCCGGATAAAGTAGACCTGGGCAGGATTGGCCTTGCAATCAGCCCGGTGAATCCTGATCACCTGTTCGCAATCGTAGAAGCTGCGAATGATGAGGGTGGCGTATTTACCTCTACTGATCGCGGCGCAAGTTGGGAGAAGAAAAATAAATATTCGTCTTCCGGAAATTACTACCAGGAAATATTCTGCGATCCTAAGGACGAGAATAAACTGTTTGCGATGGACACCTACCTGCAGGTAAGTAATGATGGAGGAAAAACATTTGAAAAATTAGGCGAGAAAAGCAAGCACGTGGACAATCACGTAATATGGATCGAACCTAAAAATAATCAACACATGCTGGTGGGCTGCGATGGGGGATTGTATGAAAGTTTTGACGGCGGTGCTAACTGGGATTTTAAAGCAAATCTTCCGCTCACACAATTTTATAAGGTGTCGCTCGATAATAGTCTGCCATTTTATTATGTGTACGGAGGCACACAGGATAATTTTAGCCTGGGAGGCCCTTCGCAAACTATCAGCGCTAATGGAATAGTAAACAGCGATTGGTTTATTACCAATGGCGGCGATGGCTTTGAAAGCCAGGCCGACTACACGGATCCTAATATCATATATGCTGAATCGCAGTATGGCGGTCTCGTGAGGTATGACCGTAAAAGCAGCGAAATCCTGGAAATAAAACCCGTGGAAGCCGCCGGCGAAGAACCATATCGATGGAACTGGGACGCACCCTTGCTTATTTCGCAGCACGATCACAAACGACTTTATTTCGCTTCTAACAAAGTTTTCAGAACAAATGATCAGGGAAGTACCTGGGAAGTTATTAGCCCTGATCTTTCCCGCGGGATAGACAGGAACAAACTAACAGTGATGGATAGGGTTTGGAGCGTGGACGCTGTTGCAAAAAATGGATCAACGGACCATTATGGCCAGGTAACGACCATTGCGGAATCGCCATTAGACGAAAATTTACTTTATGCCGGTACTGATGACGGGCTGATTCACATAACGCTCGATGGTGGCAAAAGCTGGAAAAAAATTGATAACATTCCCGGGGTTCCGGATCGTACCTATATTAATGAAATTGTAACCTCACCAACTCACCGGGACGTAGCTTATGCAGCAATTAACCATCACCGTTATGGAGATTTCAGGCCCTATCTTTTTAAAACTTCAGATGCCGGAAATACATGGCAACCCATACAGAATAATTTGCCTGAAAGAGGAACAGTGTACTGTGTGGCAGAAGATCCCAAAAACAGTAGCCTTCTTTTCGCCGGAACAGAGTTTGGCGTTTTTTTTTCAGCAAATGGTGGCCTAAAATGGGTGCAGTTAAAAGGTGGGTTGCCACCTGTGGCTATTAAGGATATGGAAATTCAGAAACGCGAAACCGATCTCGTTGTGGCAACTTTCGGCAGGGGCTACTATGTGTTGGATGATTATACTTCCCTAAGAAATTTTAATCCGGAAGACCTGGAAAAAGAGGCAACTATTTTTCCAGCAAAAAAATCATGGATGTATGTTCAATCTTATCCACTGGGCATCCGCGGAAAAGGCTTCCAGGGCGAAAGCTATTGGAATGCTCTTAACCCCGATCCGGGTGCAGTTTTTACTTACTATCTGAAAAACGATTTGCTAACTCTTCGTAAGAAGCGCCAGGAGGCCGAGAAAGAGTTGGTAAAAGTAAATCAGCCACCTTTTTACCCATCAATCGACTCTCTAAGACTTGAGGATGCAGAATCTGAACCTTATCTGCTTTTTACCATTTTTGATGAAAGCGGCACAGCCGTCCGCCACTTAAAAACTCCGGGTAAAAAAGGTATTCACCGGATATCCTGGGATTTCCGGACTGATGCCCCCAATGCTGTAAATTTTACGAAGTTTGATGAATCAAATGTTTTTTCTTCGCCCCCGAAGGGAATTTTTGTTTTGCCGGGAAAATTTACCGTAACGTTAAGCAAGTTTGAGAACGGGCAGATAACAAAGTTAACTGCACCGCAGACTTTTGAAATAGATGCCCTTAGGCTGTCTTCTATACCTGCTGCTGATAAGCAGTTACTTTATTCTTTCGGCAGAAAAATTATGGAGCTTTATCGTGCCGCAGACGGAGCAAATGTTTACCGGGCAGAATTGGAAACAAAGCTTTCATACATAAAAGAAGCAATATTAAAGACTCCTTCGATTGAGCAATCTGTAATGAATCAGCTCTCGGGATTGCAGCAAAGATTAACGGATGTTTCAAAATCTTTGAATGGAGATGCTACATTAACAAAAAGGGAATTTGATGCACCCTCATCAATTATGAGTCGTGTCTCCGGTATTATGGACGGCCTCGTTGGTACGACCTCAGGAGCCACCAATACTTTCGTAAATTCTTTCAATGAGGCAGCCGTTGAATTTGCGCCCGTCTTGCAGGAGATAAAATCAGTGGATGCAGAAATTAAGAAATTAGAAACATTACTTGAAAAAAATAATGCGCCCTACACACCTGGTCGATTGCCTGACTGGAAAATCAAATAATTTATTATTGCCTTTACATCCCTATTTAAATATTTTTAATAAAAATCTAATGTTAGTTGCATTTAAAATCTAAAGATTGAACCAATCTCCAGCTGCTGATAAATCGAAAATTCCGCTAAAAAGAATTTTAGGTATTACTACAAGTATTCTTTTTGTAGCAGGCATTATGA